>JBKKBW010000359.1:0-4579 GCA_046713635.1 Dehalococcoidia bacterium | reverse complement strand
TGCTGGATGAAGATATCGCCGTGCTCCTGATGGATCGTATGCAAGCCCTTGGCATCTCGCTCCTGTTCGAACGCCGCGTTGACAGCCTCCGTCGTTTGCCGGACGGCGCGGCGGTGGTGGCCGTCTTCAAGGAAGGCGACGAACGAGAAGCAGAGGTCGCGCTCTTCTGCGTCGGCCGCAGCAGCAATATTGAGGCCCTCGGCCTTGATAAGGTCGGCGTTTTGCTTGGCGAACGCGGGTGTATCGCGGTGAACGAGGACTACCGGACCACAGTCGACAACATCTATGCAGCGGGTGACGTCATCGGCTCACCGGCGCTTGCCTCGACGTCCATGGAGCAGGCGCAGCGTGCCGTGCGTCAGATGTTCGACCCAGCGCACTCCAGCACCGCGCGCATGACGATACCGACTGGGCTGTACACTATTCCGGAGGTGTCGATGGTCGGGGCTACTGAGCAGGCACTGCGAGAGAGGCAGCGTCCATACGCGGCGGGTCGAGCGTTTTACCGCATAAACCCGCGCGCGCAGATCTTGGGCGACAAGAGCGGACTGTTGAAGCTTCTGTTTGACCCGGCGAGCCGGACCCTGCTTGGCGTCCACATCATCGGTGAGCAGGCCACGGAACTGATCCACATCGGTCAGTCGTGCATGTACTACAAGGGCTTGATCGACTTCTTCACGGAGAACGTGTTCAACTTCCCGACGCTCTCCGACCTCTACAAGTACGCCGCCCAGGACGGACTCGCCAGGCTGAGCTAGGGGGAACAGGACAGCGCGTCACACCGTGAACGGCCTGGGTCTGGTGCGAGGGACTACCCGCCTGCGTGTGACCGGCGGCCGCGCGGAGGAGGGTACACGCTCCGCAGCTCGCCCGAGAACGCGCACGATGAACAGACGGCGTGAACCGCGGCTCGATTCATATGCAACACGAGGTCCCCAGACTGACAGTTGGGACATGCGCTAAATAGGATCATGGCTCTCCTCCCTGATGGCCGAACTATAGCCTGAGCGCCATAACAGGCCCCTTGCTCCAGCTGCAAGCAGCGTTGCAATTCCATCAACACTAGCCGGCAGAGCCTCCTCGAATGTATATCTCCGGAACTGCGTGTCGATTTCCGGCCTATTGGTTCGTCGATACAGTAGAGCTGAGGTAGCGAAAGGAGGCCACAGTGCTGTACATGCTGCTGATTTGTTATGACCCGACCATGCCTCAAGGAGCGTCAGCACAGAACATGCAGCCAAAGCATCGCGAGCTAGAGCTAGAGCTTCGGGAACGCGGCGTCTACGTCTCTGGGGCGGGCCTGTTGCCCGTAGAGGCTGCCAAGACTGTCCGCTATCAAGCGGGCAAGGCAGCCGTCACCGACGGCCCATTCGCAGAGACGAAGGAGGTTTTGGGGGGCTACTACATCGTCGAATCCGAAGAGGCCGAAGCGGTAGAGATAGCCAAGCGGATGCCAGTCGATTCGCGATCATGGATCCAAGTGCGTCCAATAGGCCTTTTCCATCCAAACGTGGCCCGCATTTCACAAATGAAGGAGGAGTGACCTCAAATGCTCTACATGTTCCTGCTTTACCACGATCCGGCGCTCCCGCCACCGCCCGACCTTATGGAGCGCCACTTCGCCGTTTGGCGCGGGGCCAGTGAGCGCGGTCAGTATCTCGCATCGGAGGCGATCGGAGGGGCGGATGGTGCTACGACGGTCCGCATGCGCGAGGGCAAGGCCGCGATCACGGACGGCCCGTTCGCCGAAACGAAGGAAGTCCTTGGAGGTTTCTACCTGCTCGATTGCAGAGACCTCGACGAAGCCCTGGAATACGCCAGCAAGATACCGGACTCGATAAACGGCGCGGTCGAGGTGCGGACCGTACGTCACGTTCCCGGCTGGGAGTACTCGATGGCCGGCGAACGGGCGCCCTTCGAGTGAGACGCTGATGGACGCGGGCCGACTTCACGCCATCGAGGTGCGTCCTGTCGCGAACTAGTACACTCGATTTCACGATGGAGACGACCGCGCAAGCCGTCGAGCGTGCCTTTCGAGAGGAATCGGGGCGAATTCTTGCAACGCTCATCCGCACGTGCGGTGACTTCGACCTGGCAGAGGAAGCCATGCAGGACGCCTTCGCAGTTGCGTTGGACCGCTGGCCGAAGGACGGTGTTCCCAGCAATCCGGCTGCGTGGATCACGACGACCGCACGTCGCAAAGCGATCGATCGCCGGCGCCGCCAGCGAACGCTCGCGGAGAAGCAGCACCTGCTTGAGGCTAGCGCCGAGCTCGGTGCGCTCGCCGATAACAACGAAGCGGACGGCATGACCGAGCTACACGACGACCGCCTACGACTCATCTTCACATGCTGCCACCCGGCCCTGGCCCCCGACACGCAGATCGCGCTAACGCTGCGGACGCTAGGAGGGTTAACCACGCCTGAGATCGCGCGGGCGTTCCTGGTCCCAGAAGCGACTATGGCCCAGCGCCTGGTCCGCGTGAAGCGGAAGATCCGCGATTCGCGCATCCCCTACCGCGTACCACCGGCGCACATGCTCCCCGAACGGCTGGATGCCGTGCTGGCCGTGCTCTATCTCATCTTCAATGAAGGCTACAGCGCGACGAAGGGCGACTCGCTCACACGCCGCGAGCTCACCAGCGAGGCTATCAGGCTTTCGCGAGTGCTTTGCGAGCTCATGCCCGACGAGCCGGAGGCGATCGGCCTGCTCGCGTTGATGCTACTGCACGACGCGCGCCGAGATGCGCGAACGGGGCCGGCGGGCGAACTCATCCTGCTCGAAGAGCAGGACAGACGGCTCTGGCGGCGCGAGCAGATTAACGAGGGCGTCGCGCTTGTGGATCGTGCCCTGCGCATGAAGCGAGCGGGTACCTACCAACTTCAGGCGGCTATCGCGGCCTTGCACTGCCAGTCGTCCAACGCGGACGAAACGGACTGGTCACAGATTGCAGCCCTGTACGGCGAGCTCTACCGCTTTCGGCCCAACCCGGTCGTCGCTCTCAACCGCGCCGTCGCCGTGGCTATGGCAGAGACAGCGGACGAAGGGCTTCGGCTGCTGGACGACAACTCGCTCGCTACCGCGCTCAACAGCTATCATCTCTATCATGCCGCGCGCGCCGACCTGCTCCGCAGAACGGGCCGGAACGAACAGGCTGTGATTGCCTACGCGCGAGCGTTAGAGTTAGCCACGAACGGCGAGGAACGCGCGTACCTACAACGTAGAGTGAACGATGCGCGACGATAGCTAAGGAGACGGACATGCCTGTAAGACTGCTCGTTGGCACCAAGAAGGGCGCCTTTATCTACACGGCGGATCGAGCCCGTCAGCGCTGGGAGGTTTCTGAACCGATCATGCCCGGCTGGTCGGTGCTGCACATGGCGGCCGACACTCGCCGCGATCCGGCCCGGCTCTTCGCGGGGTCGGCGCACTGGGCCTGGGGACCGTCCGTATCGCACAGCGACGACGGCGGCGCAACGTGGGAGCAGCGCAGCCCCGGCCTGGCGTTTCCTAAGGACATGGGTATCGCCACGCAGAACGTCTGGCAGGTCCGGCCCGGACACGACAGCGAGCCCGGCGTCGTCTACGCGGGCACGGAGCCTGCCGGCCTCTTCCGCAGCGAGGACTGGGGTGACCACTGGGCGCCGGTCGAGACCGTCGTTCGCCATCCCTACCGCGGGTACTGGGGTGGCACCGGCGGCGCCGCCGGCAGCTCGCTGCACTCCATCGAGATCGATCCACGCGATCCGCGGCACATGTATGTCGCAGTCAGCGCCGGCGGTACTTACGAGACGAAGGACGGCTGCGCGTCGTGTGATCTATGCTCTCGCTAGTGGGATCTGCTCGCGACGCCGGAGACCAGACAATTTATGGCCCAACAGGAAGAGAAATACGCGGAGGCCATGGCTGCCTTTATGGCCAACATGCCCAAACTGCCGGAAAACGTCGATCCGGCTGCCGCCGACGAGATGCACAAGCTCCGCCTCGACACGAAGCGGCCCGACCGGCTCTGGACGCAGGCGCACGTCGGAGTGTTTCGCTCTGACGACGGCGGTAAGAATTGGGACGGCATCACAGAGGGCCTGCCGTCGTTTCATGGGTTCCCGATCGCTGTCACCAAGCGAGACCCGGACGCCACATACGTCGTGCCGCTCGAGTTCGAGACGGACAACTTCCGCGTCTGTCGCGGGCAGTTCGCCGTGTATCGGACGCGCGATAGCGGCCAGACATGGGACCGGCTCACCGACGGACTGCCCGGCCCGAACGACTACCAGAGCGCCTATCGCGAAGGGATGGACACCGACGGCCTCGATCCCGAGGGTGTATACGTCGGTACGAGCAACGGTCAGGTGTACGGCAGCATCGATGGCGGCGACCACTGGCAGCGCTTGCCCGGCACGCTGCCGCCGATCGTGTCAGTTACTTGCGCGTCGTTCTAGCGGCGCCGGCCTTAAGCTGGTGCTTGAACTGGCGGAGACTCTCCTCCTTGATCGGCGCGAAGCCACGCAGACAGTCGCGGTAGATCTGCTTGCCGTCGCGTCAAGCGTCACAGCACGAAACGTCGGGGAGTCGCCCGCCC
>JBKKBW010000358.1:0-2859 GCA_046713635.1 Dehalococcoidia bacterium | reverse complement strand
CCCGCCACCAGCTCCTCCGGCAGCTCCGGCGACCGCTCGAGCGCAAGCGTCCGATAGCGCTCCGTCGAGCTACGCACCGCCGACTCGAACGTCTCCGCGCGTGCTCGCAGCGTAGCGAGCTCCTCGTCGCGCACCCCGGCGTCCTGTCGCGCCACCGACAGCTCCTCTCGCGTCGACGCAAGCTCCTCCTGCAAGTGCAACGCCCTCGCCTCGCGATCGGCCACCGTCGTCTGAAGCGCCTCCAACTCGGCCCGCGCCCCTGCCAGCTCCTCCTGCAGTTCCGTTTGCTCTTCGTCGTTCATCATGGCCTCCTTCGCGTACGAAGTTAGCCCTGAAGCGAAATATCTCCAAGCATTAGATGTCACCCTTCTTGTCGTTCCGAGCCGCCAAGTCCTTCCGCGGAAGGACTGCGTGCCGAATAACACCACACAAATCGCGAGCGCCGCATGGCCGTTTCCCCTCTCCCTCGGGGAGAGGGGCCAGGGGTGAGGGAAGTTTGTCATTCCGAGCCGCTAAGCCGACGATAGTCGGCTGCGTGTCGAGGAATCTCTTCGCCCTATGTTGGGTCGGGCCGGCCATGCGCCCCGGGCGCGGACGACAAGTGTAGGGGCGGGTTTCAAACCCGCCCTGGTCGTGGGCGCGCACAGCAGTGCGCCTTGACTACGTCGCTACCCACCACACAAATCCGAGCGTCGCGTGGCCGCTCCCCTCTCCCTCAACGAGGGAGAGGGGCCGGGGGTGAGGGAGGTGCGAGCGCCGCAGGATTTCATGCTGGGTTCATGGCAGCTTCACGCACGAACAGTAGGATTGAGTTATGAGATAAGGAAAGGAGAAATGGGATGAAGAGAAACAGGCGTCTATACATTGTAGGGAGTCTGGTGGTTGTGCTCGCGCTGGCGGCAATCGGGACCGGGTTCGCGATGGCGAACGGCGGCGACGATGATCAGCCGCTCACCGGTACGGCGCTCGAGCAGGCCAGCGAAGCCGCACTCGCGCACACGGGCGGCGGCACGGTCATCGAGACGGAGGTCGGCGACGACGGCGCTGCGTACGGCGTCGAGGTGCGGCTGGACGATGGCAGCGTTGTCGAAGTCAACCTGGACGAGAACTTCGCCGTCACCGGCCAGGAAGCCGACGATGACGGACTGAACGACGAAGACGGTGCGGACGACGACTAACGCCGCATCGAATCGTAGTAGCTGCGGGATGCTCGAAGAGCCGCCTCAGGAGGCATCCCGCAGAGCACCAAGGGAGGGGCCGTCTCGGGCCCCTCCCTTTCCTGTGCGCCGGTTGGCTCTCGCGGGAGGATTACGATCGAGCGTTCGAAACTACGATGCTAGGCGACGCTCGTCTCCGGTTCCGCCGGATCGTCGTTGTCTGCATCTACTTCCGCCAGCGCCCCCGCGAACGCCCCTCTGAATGGATCGCCGCCAGTTGCCGCGGGACGCGCCGGCGGCGATTCCGGACGTGAGTCCCACACGTCCGTTGGCGCTTGTTCCTTGTCGATTGGCTGGCTCGAAGCTGCCGCCCAGGACTCGGTTTCTCTTGCCAGACGCTGAGCCGCCGTCCAACCCGCTGCCGCACCGGCTGCAAAGATCAGGAACGATGTCTTGCTCATGGCTCTGTCCTCCTGAGGAGATAGTCGGACGGAGCCAGATGTGGGTGAAGGGCGGACTCTTGTCGGGTCCCCAGCCGGGCGCCGTTGACAATGTGCTTAAGCCGGTTGACCGTAACACTTGGCGATATTAGGGTAGGCGTGGGCGGCTCAGGATGGGCCACCACGGTAGTAGGGAGAGAACATGAAGGGAATCACGCTTCTCATCACGATGCTGGCTGCGACGTTGGCCAGCGTCATCGCCATCTCGTTCGGCGCTCCGACGGCGAGTGCGCTGACGCCAGAAGAAGTAATCCAGCGGCTCGTCGATACGGCCAACGAGGGGCTACCGACCGGCGACGCCGAGGCATTCGCCGCTCTGTTCACTGAGGATGGCAGTTTCTCCGACGTTGGTGGCGGTGAGTCGTTCAGCATCGTCGGTCGCGAAGCGATCGAAAGAGCCCTTGGGGAAGAGCCCGACCCCGACTTCCAGGTGACCCTGATCGATTCAGCGGTCTCCGACACGGACGGCACCGTGACAGGGACGATAGAGATCACCGACTCGGCAGCGATAGAAGCGGGTGTCGAGCGTTACGTGGAGTTCTTTACGGCCACGCTGGAAGGAGACCTGATTGCTTCGATCGTCTTTACCTACGACGAAGCCGATCCGCAAACGGCGACGTATCTTGCCTACCAGTCGGAGGATGAGACAGAAGACGACTTCCCGCCAGGGACGGTGACGCTAAGCATGGAAGGCGAACAGCCCGGCGAAGTGCTTGTCGGCGACTTTGATGGCACGACGTTCGTTGCAATCGAGATCGAAGCTGGGCCTGAAGGCCAGTTGCAGCCCGCGCACGTTCACACGGGCACGTGCGACGAGCCTGGGCCGATCGTCATCCCACTCGCGGACGTGCTCGACGGCCGTTCATTTACGCTGCCAAGCGGGTCGGTGGAAGACCTGCTGAACAATGATTACATCGTGAACGTGCACCTCTCGCACGAGGAGCCGGACACGTACGTTTCGTGCGCGCCGCTGGTAGAGCCAGTGGGCGGCCCGGACCTGCCGCCTACGGGCACGGGCGGGTCGACTACCGCATCGGACGACAGCAGCGGACTGACGTGGCTGATCGCAGCGCTGGCTATCGGCGGCGTGATGCTCGCAGGCGCGAGCGTCGTGGTGGCGCGGCGGCGGTAGTGCTAGCTGAGGGTTTCAACCCTCAGTGCTCCAAGATAACTATACGAACTCGAAGGCCCCTCTACATGAG
>JBKKBW010000357.1:0-3883 GCA_046713635.1 Dehalococcoidia bacterium | reverse complement strand
GGTCTCCTGGGTGCCCATGGGATCGAGCACGCCCGGCTTCCGGTCCAGGGCGATCTTCCCGCTGGCCGTCTGCTGGAGCCGGTACGACTCCATGTCGATGTTCTCCTGCACCTCGCGCGGCAGCTCCGCCCGCTCCCCGGGCAGCAGTCGGCGCAGTAGGCGCGCAAAGGAGTAGAGCTTCTCAAGATCTGCGTCCGCGAACGGGAGCACCTGCGATAGGAACGAATACAGACGGACGTAGTCCGTTAGCTCGCTACGGAAGTCATGTCGCTCATCGTCGCCCGCTTCGCGGTAGCGTTGCGCCATCGGTGCGAGCGCCGCATAGAGCTGATCTTGCGTCGTCTTCCTGTCGTAGAAGAGCTTCGCGAAGTCGTTGACTTCGGATTCCGTGTAGATGCTGAAGTCCAGCAGCCGGCCCATCGTCTCGTATAACAGGTTCGGGTCCGTCTGTTCTGAGAGGATCGTCGTTTCGTAATACGGCTGAAACGCCTCGCGGATCGTGTCCGCCTCGTTCGTGAAGTCGAGCACCGCCGTGCCGTTCTTGTTCGGATGGGTGCGATTCAGCCGTGACAGCGTCTGCACCGCGTGCACGCCATCGAGCCTCTTGTCGACGTACATCGTGTGTAGAAGCGGCTGGTCAAAGCCGGTCTGGAACTTCTCCGCGCAGATGAGGAAGCGGTAGTCTGACTGCCCGAACGTCTTGGCGGTCTGGCTTTCCGAGAAGCCGTTCATGCCCTGCTCTGTGTACGAGGCGACCCCGTCCTGGACGGTCCCTGAGAACGCAACCAGGGTCTTCCACGGATGCTCCTGCTCCTTCAGGTACTTGTCCAGCGCAAGCTTGTATCGGACGGCGTGGAGCCGCGATCGCGTCACGATCATCGCCTTTGCTCTGTGATCGATCTGCTGTTCTGTCTGTGACGCGAAGTGCTCGACCATGATTCGGATCTTCTCGTCTATCGCGTGCGGGTGCAGCTCGACAAACGACTTGAGGAGATACGATGCTTTGTTCTTGTCGTAGCGCGGGTCGTCTTCGATCTTCTTCAGCAGCCGCCAGTACGCTTTGTACGTCGTGTAGGTCGCCAGCACATCGAGGATAAAGCCCTCGTCGATCGCCTGGCGCATGCTGTAGAGGTGAAACGGCGCGAACTTGCCATCCGGCCCCTTGTGCCCGAACAGCTCCAGCGTCTTCTGCTTTGGCGTGGCGGTGAACGCGAACACGCTGGTGTTCTTCGGCCAGCGCCTCGCCTCCATCGCCTTCGTTACGACGTCCTCCGCGTCCGGCTCACGGTCCTCGGTGTCCTCGGCTTCGGCACTCTCCAACGTCGCCGACTTCAGGACCGAGCGCACCGCCTGCGGGCTCTCGCCTGACTGCGACGAGTGAGCCTCGTCCACGACGACGGCGAAGCGATGCCCCGATAGCTGTCCGATCTCGTCGGCAATAACCGGGAACTTCTGCAGCGTCGTGACGATGATCGTCTTCCCCGACTCCAGAGCGTCTTTGAGCTGCCGCGATGTCTGGTCGATGTTCTCGACAATGCCCAGCGTCTGTTCGAACTGGCGCACGGTCTGCTGCAACTGCCGGTCCAGGACGCGCCGGTCCGTGATCACGATGATCGAGTCGAACACGCGCTTGTCCGCAGCGTCGTGCAGCGTCGAGAGCTGGTGCGCCAGCCACGCGATCGTGTAGCTTTTGCCGCTGCCCGCCGAGTGCTGGATCAGGTAACGCTGGCCGGGGCCCTTCTCCTTCGCGTCGCCAACGAGCTTCCGCACGGCGTCGAGCTGCTGATAGCGCGGGAAGATCAGGTAGCGCTTGCCCGTCTTCTTTCCGTTCTCGTCCTCGTCCTGTACTTCGTGGATGAACTGCCGGACCAAATCGAGCACGCTGTCGCGCGCCCAGATGCGCTCCCACAGGTACGACGTGGCGTAGCCGCCGTTCGTCGGCGACGGGTCCGGGTTGCCTGCCGCGCCCCACGGCTTCCCCCGGTTGAACGGCAGGAAGCGCGTCCGCGTACCGTCCAGGTGCGTCGTCACGTAGACCAGGTCGGGGTCCACGGCGAAGTGCGCCAGGCAGCGTCCGAACGCGAGCAGCGGTTCGCGCGGGTCGCGGCTCTCTTTGTACTGCTTGATCGCGTCCTGCACGTTCTGGCCGGTGAGCGGGTTCTTCAGCTCAGCTGTGACGATCGGGATGCCGTTCAGGAAGAGCGCCAGGTCCAGGCTGTTCTCGTTCTTCTCGCTGTAGCGGAGCTGACGCGCCACGCCGAAGCAGTTAGCCTGGTACAGCTTCTGGATTTCCGGGTTCAATCCGCTGGCCGGGCGGAAGTAGGCGAGCGCGAACTTGCAGCCGGAGTCCTTGACGCCGTTGCGAAGCACGTCCAGCGCGCCGCGCTTTTCGATCTCGGACGACAGCCGCTGGAGGAAGCGTTCCTTCACCTCGCCGCCGTGGTGCTGCGTCAGCCGGTCCCACTCCTTCGGCTGCGTTGCCTGAATAAAGTCGACTACGTCCTTCGGCATCAGACAGAGCCCTCGGTCGTAGTCCTGGTACGTGCGCCGGTGATAGCCACCCCAGTCGCCATAGGGCGCGCGCGCGTCATGGATCGTCGTTGTAGGCAAAGGAGGGCCATCCGGCCCGTTCTCGAGCAGCGACTCGAAGATCGCCTCCTCCAGGCTGCGCTCGGCGGCGACCGGGTTCACGCGGCCTCCTCGCGCACGTCAATCTTGCCCGTCACAGCTGCGGAGATAAGGGCAGTGCGGAGTTCTTTCAGGCGTTCAAGTGCATGGTGAACTTCGGCCTCAAGTGCATCGTAACTTGCCGTTTCCACGTCAATTTGCCCTGCTACTCGATCTTGCTCACTCAGGTCCGGCACAGGAATCCTAAGATCCTTGACCCTGTCAACCGCAAGACCGGGTTGCGCTGCGGACAAAGAGTACTGGCCCAGGTTCATTGTCCGGAGTAGTTCTCCCAACCACGTGATATTCACGTCCACGGCCGGAGTCACGACGACCGCGTGTTCAGACGCCCAGAACTTTCCAGTCGAGTAATTGATGCAGCCACACAGGGCACCCTGCCGACCTATCAGCGGCAGTCTTCCCTCGTGGGTGAATCCATCCGTGTACCCGCGAAGCCCATTGCCACCGTACACAGGGTACTCCCCCGCGTCGCGGATGTCCTCAGATGTAATGCCCTCACCGCTTCTCAGTCTTGCCATGTGCTTGAGCGGCCTAACCTCCCAGTGCGCTGGGATCTCGCCCAGCCACTCGACGCCGGAGTCCTTCATCGGCGCATTCGGGTCGAGGCCCTTGGTGACGGCCTCCGTGATCAGCGCGCTGCGCTTCTCCCGCAGCAGCTCGATCAGCCGCGCTTTCTTGGCGATCAGCGCGTCGATCTTCGTCGTCTCGCGGTCCAGGAACGCGGCGATCGCGCGCTGTTCGGGCAGGGAGACTGCAGGAAGATCGACCAAAGCGAAATTCTCGAACCTGAGAGCCTGGCCATCTCGTACCAAGTTCGACGTGCTCTGCAGAGCCTGGATGTAAGGCTTTGATTTCAGCAAGTGCGCAAAGTACGCGTGCTCAACAGACTTCGCTGCCATCAGTACGACATAGGCCGAACTAATCGCGCCGCGATGCGCCGAGTACTCAATCCCGCCCTGAAAGCTCCTCATGCTTATTACAAAGTCATTCGGCTCCACGTGCTTCAGAATTTCTGCACCGGTTACGACCTGAACAACTCTGCGGCCTTCGCGTGCCATAAAGTCTTCTTGGGGAATAACACCGTATGCCTGCGCAGCCGTGAGCTGCTGGTCAGTTGGAAGTCCTCGCCTATTCCTTAACGAGAATAGGCGCTTGCTTCGGACGACCTCCCAGTGCGCTGGGATCTCTCCTAGCC
>JBKKBW010000356.1:0-2072 GCA_046713635.1 Dehalococcoidia bacterium | reverse complement strand
ACATTGTTCAGAATGTCATGCCGAACCTCGTGAACGGAGTCAAGTTGACGAACCAATCCATCAGGAAGGTCCTCGATGAGGTTGCTTTCTCACCTGACAAGACCCACTGGGAGCTGGGGGCAGCCCCGGGTAAGGCTCGGCAGCTGGAGTTCAGCGTCACCCAGGATGCGACGGAGATTCCTGAACTTAGCCGCACCGGCGAACTAGCGCACAATGAAATAATTTATTGCCTCGCCAAGATGGCTAGGGCAGCCGGCGTATTGCCATACGTCGGAAAGAAAGAGCAAGCCGAATCCTTCCACGGTGACAAGCTCTCTAGCCTCAGCCTCAAACGCCTTCCGAAAATCGGCGGTCTCACAGATTGGGGAAGGCGAAAGATCGAACAGATCGATTGCATGTGGTTCGACGAGAACGGCACTCCACTATTCGCGTTCGAGGTCGAGGCTACCACACCTATTACGACCGGAATTGACAGGTTCTTGGAACTATTGTCCGTTGCTCCCGATATGGCAGGACGAGTAGTAATTATTGCACCGAGGCACCGCGAAAAGCAGTTGAACGCGATCCTCCGCGGATCTCATTATGTCGGCCACCCACTCTATATGGAAAACAAGCTGGCATACATGTTTTACAACGAGTTCTCGAAGACGTACGATTCGCTCACTGGTCAGAAACTGACCAAGACTAAGCTCCTGGACCGTTTCCGAAAGTCGGTATCGAGGCCACAGCTGCAGTGAAATACCGTGCAGCACTAGTCAGGCTGCTGAGGCGGAGTTGATGGCGACTAAGAAGCCGCAGCTCCTCTACAGTGATCTGGCGATTCATCCCGGCGAAGTGCTCGCGGAGGAACTCGATGCGCGCGACATGACACAGCGCGCGCTGGCAGAGGCAATCAGCCGGCCTGAACAGGTGATTAGTGAGATCTGCCGTGGCAAGAAGGGCATTACCGCGGAGACGGCATTGCAGCTTGCTGAGGTGCTCGGCGTCTCGGCAGAGTTCTGGATGAATCTACAAGGGAGCTACGAATTGACGCTCGCGCGAAACGCAGCTTCAAAGGAGCGGAAGAAAACTGCCCGCCCGCCCGCCAAACGCCGCATGGCAATTGGATGACCGGAGCTATACTAAAGAGCTATCTAACCTGGCATCAAAAAGAGGAACCACGCAATGACAACCGACGCAGCAACACGAGTGCGCGACATTCCCGTCGACAAGATTACGGAGACAATCGCGGAGTTGTGCGAGAACGCGACGCACTTCCTGCCCGAGGACGTGATCGGCGGGCTGGAGCAAGCCCGCGACCGCGAGAAGTCCGAGCTTGGCAAGCAGGTGCTGATCGAGATCCTGGAGAACGTTGAGATCGCAAAGAACGAGATGCTGCCGCTCTGTCAGGACACCGGCACAACGGTCGTCTTCGTCGAGTTGGGGCAAGATGCGCATATCGTTGGCGGGCGGCTCGACGACGCGATTAACGCGGGTGTGGCGAAGGGCTACACCGAGGGCTTCCTGCGCGCATCGATTGTGGACCACCCATTCTCGAGCCGCGCGAACACGAAGAACAACACGCCGGCCGTCATCCATGTCGATGTGGTTCCAGGCGACAAGCTGAAGCTGAAGGTACTTCCGAAGGGTGGCGGCTGCGAGAACATGAGCCGCTTCACCGTGATGCTGCCATCGGCGGGTAAGGACCAGATCGTCGAGTTTGTCCTGCGCACGATCGAGGAGTCGGGCGGCAATCCGTGTCCGCCACTGATCGTAGGCGTGGGCGTTGGCGGGACATCGGAGTATGCGATGACGATCGCGAAGAAGGCCGTGATCCGTAGCGTCGGTAAGCCGAGCGACGATCCCGAGACGGCCGAGTTCGAACGCGAGCTGCTCGAGAAGGTGAACGCGCTGGGCGTCGGGCCGCAGGCGGTCGGCGGGCTAACTACCGCGCTTGCGGTGAACATCGAGACGTATCCTACCCACATCACGGCGCTGCCGGTGGCGGTGAACATCCAGTGCCACAGCGCGCGGCTGAAGGAAGCGGAACTCTAGCAGTCCAGTGATTGAGCCGCGACGGATCATCACGCTAC
>JBKKBW010000355.1:0-1867 GCA_046713635.1 Dehalococcoidia bacterium | reverse complement strand
GCCACGCGCCAGCAGGACCCGCAACTCGCCCCGCGCGGCACGTACTTCCTCCTCCGCTTCCCTTCGCCGAATGTAGTTCGCCGCAAGCCCAGTCGAAACGTCAGTCGAAACGTCGTCACGCTCAGCGGCCCGTTCCGCTTCTGTCAGGTCGTCTGACACGACCACATCCACAATCTTGGCCGTCCCGCGATCGTCCGTGCTCAGCTCGCGCTTGTGCCTCCGCCACGACGCGCTCGCCGCACGTAGCCACGCCTTCAGGAACCGCATCGCCCTGTCGATCGCCTCCAGATCCCCAGTCTCTGTGGGCCAGGCGATCCGCTCCGGTGGTGGCAGGAGTTGCCTCAGGAGGTCCGCGGCGTCCTCGATGACCGCGAAGCGGATGTCTTCGATCGGGCTCACGAACGCGCCTCCATTTTCTTGTGCTCACGCCCGCCGATGGACCTTGCGCCCAACGCGTCATGGAGCATCCCGGTATGCCCTTCGTTCCCACCGATCTGCACCGGACCGCACGCTGCCGACATTACTTCGGACGTCGGAGGTCGCCGAGATCCTCAGCACCTCGGCACGCAATACACGCACCCTCGCCGAACGTGTCGAGCTGCCGGCGCTACCAACTGACCGATGACCCCAATGACGACCATCCGCAGAGGTTCCCGTGCTTCTAAGAACTGTTGTCGGCGCCGCCACCTGTGCCCCGGCGGTATATGGCGGCGCTATGAAACTGCCGGCGGGTCTTGCCGTCGTACTGGTGATCAGCGCAATGGCACTCTTCGCCTACGTTGAGGTGCGCCGGATCAGTTCGCGCGCAACGGTGAAGCTGCGAAGCGGTAGCGCCGAGATCGAGACCACCGGAGAGGTTGATCCGCTGCGCGCCGCTGAGGCGCTGCGATCAATGAGACGGCACACTGAGCCACATCCGGAGGATCCCTAGCTAGCTAGCCAGCGTCACCCGCCGTCGCCAAGTCCCGCAAGGCTCCGGCCCCTCGACGACACGAGCGCTGACCGGCCGCACCCGCACAGCGAAAGGAGGGGCCGCGTGAACCCGCATACGGGCACAATGTGGGCAACCCTCGCACGTGCTGATCCTGCCGTCAGTGCGAGGAACTACCCTCAGGCCATGAGCGAGGCGTCCGAGCTCGTGTGGACGGAGTTCGCGATTCGTATGAACGATCTCGCAGGCGTCCACAGCCTGACCGCATTCAGTGTCTTCTATTTGCTGCTACCGTGGGTCGACGAACAGTACGCGAACCTTGCCGCTCCGCACCCCGACTCGTCCTTGTTCATCGGCACTGGGGACCCCAACGCAGACGGCGTGGCGCACCTACACTGGCGCTTTGCCGACCTGCGAGGACATCTAGATCCGGAGATTGGCACGATCCCTCGCGCGCTCGGGCAGCAGTGGATTGTGATGGTGGCGACCGAGTGGGGCGAGCGCTATCGCAAGCGCTTCGCTGTGGCCGAGGGCGTCGAGCTGAACGCGATTCAGGACGCCGGAATGGCCGACATCCACCGGATGCGCAACGACGTGATTCACCATGGCGGCGTTGCGTCCAAGCAGAACACCGGGCGCTGCGAGGTCTTCAAGTGGTTTGCGCCCGACGACGTGATCCACCCGATGATGGCCCACGTCGCGGAGTTCATGTCGTACCTCGGGCTGCTTCATCCGTCAGCCGACCTTGATGGTCAGGGCCCGTGGCGTGTGCGAGGGTCGTCGGATACCAGCATCTAGCCTCAGTGGGCCGGGCACCGTTGTGCTACTACGGGCCCGCGTACCTACGGTCCCGTGCGTGGCGCCCGATCTGTCTCCAGCCGACCTTCTCATTCCGCTAGACCCCCCGCCCCGCGACGCCGCGGCCGCCGCCGACGC
>JBKKBW010000354.1:0-5394 GCA_046713635.1 Dehalococcoidia bacterium | reverse complement strand
CCGCTGAACATCGTTGGCGAGGCGCCCGCGGTGCAAGTCTTCAGTGGTATCCTGCTCCATCAGATCGACCACGTGACCGTAGAGGCACTACCGGCCGATCTCCCTGGCCACATCGACGTCGACGTCAGTAGTCTGGATGTCCTTGAGTCGGCGATCCATGTTCGTGACCTACCGCTGCCACCCAACGTCGAGATGCTGAGCGACCCCGACCAGGTTGTCGCCAAGGTTTCTCCGCCGCGTGTTGCCGAGGAAGAAGCTGCTCCAGCGGCCGCCGAGGGCGCGCCTGTCGCTGAGGGCGAGGAAGCAGCACCAGCGGCCACAGGCGAAGCTCCAAAGGAAGAGGAATCCGAGTAGGGCACTTCGCCTAGAAGGCGCGCCTGCGGAGCAGGAGGCGTTCTTCTGGGTTGGCCCCCGATCTATCCGCCGAACCGCTTGCCAAATAGGCCGGGCCAGCCGCGGAGCAGGTCAGCGCCGGACACGACCCGCTTCCCCGCGCGTTGCGCTGAAACAATTGCCAGCAGACCGACGCCACACTGCACCGCGAACCCCGCCCCTTGCACGCCCACACCTCCAGGCATTGGAACAGCCGTGCCTGCACCAACGTCCGCTTCGGCGTCGATTGGCCAAGCTTCCAGAACGCGCAGCGCTACACCATCGACCAGCGTCGTGGCTGTGGGCCAGGGGTTATAGGCGCGTATGAGCCGCCATATTTCATCAGCGGTCAGCGTCCAGTCGATGATCGCATCCCCGCGCCGTACTGCCTTGACGTAAGTCGCTCGTGCGTCGTCCTGTGGCTCGGGCGAGATATCGCCGTTCTCCCATGCGGGTAACACCTCCAGCAATAACTCGCCGCCCAGCTCGGCGAGCCTGCCCGTCAGCGTGCCTGTCGTATCGTAGGAGCCAATCGGAAGCGCGCGCTGCGCAACGATCGGCCCGGAGTCCAGGGCTAGCTCAACCTCCATGATCGTCACGCCAGTCCTATCCTCACCTGCAAGCAGCGCGCCCGCGACGGGTGCCGCACCCCGGTATCTTGGGAGCAGCGACGCATGGACGTTGAGAGAACCTCGCTTCGGAATGTCTAGGAGTGGCTGCTTCAGTATCTGGCCAAACGCGGCGACGATCAGCGCATCTGGCTCATACGCACGGACGGCGCCGAGCGCTTCAGCGGCGTTGACGCTCTTGGGTTGGAGCACGGGCAGCCCATGCTCCATTGCCAGTTGCTTGACCGGTGGCGACCTGAGGGCCCGTCCGCGCCCGGAAGGACGGTCCGGCTGCGTAACGACAGCGACAAGCTCGTGTTCGCTCTCTATGAGCCGCCGCAACGAAGGCAGAGCGAAATCCGGCGAACCCACGAAGACGAGACGCAAGGACTCGATTCTAGCAGCTTGAGCTGACAGCCGCTGTTACTCGGATGGGCCAAGAATGTCGTTTAGGTGGCCGCGCACGTGTAGCACGGCGATGGCGTTGATGACCCCGGACAAGGGCCCTGTGATACCGCCCGCGGAACGGATCTCGCGCTCCATCAGCGTATCCTCGGTCGCTTCGACGGCCGCGATGGTGGCCGCGCGGTTCTTCGCGAACTCGTCCACCAGATCGGCGACAGAAGCGTCCGCGCGTTTGTCGACTTGGCGGTCGTTGTAGCTAAGGATGCCACCGCGCGCCGTCCGCGTCGGCACGCCTGCTCCTTCCTGCGGCTCCGTGCGCCCTACCTCCGCCGAGTGCTCGGGCTGTGGCGCTGGTACGCCACGCGCGATGTCGATCAGGCGCGGATACGTCCACTCGATTGAGGCCACGTGCGCGAGTATTTGGCGCGCTTTCCAACCGTTCTCGTAGCGCCCTTCTTCCAGTCGCTCCGCTGGCACACTGCGCACCTTCGCGACCACCTCCTCGCCGCTGGAGCGAAGCGCGTCGAGTAGCTCCTGCTTGGTCAGTACGGGCAGTTGACTTGTCACAGCGCCCGATGATAGCGCCGCTAGCCGCCTGGTCGCAAGACGGCCACCGCGCCTACGTCGATGCCCAGTTCATTTGCCGCCTCACCGTTGGGTAAGGCTATCTCCACGTAACCGCTGCTGCCAGCGATGGCTGCGAGCCCCGTCGCCTCGGCGTACGTCCGGATGGGTCCAGGAACACGATGGCCAGCGATCTCGACGAGGAACGGACCAGCGGGCAAGTCGGCCGTCCGAACGTCCGTAATCACATTGCCAAACCGATCGATATGCACCACTAGGCCCTGCAAGCTGCCATCCACACCTCGCGGGGCTCGAAGCGGTGGCAGCGCAATGATCCTTTCGACAGGTTCACCTAGGGCATCGATGAGCACGCCGCGAGAAAGATGTGCGGCAGCCGGTGCGAAGACATCGCGGCCGTGGAACGTCGCGCTCACCTGCTGGAGCGCGTAGCGCCGATTGGTGACCGAGATGGCCCGATATCCGTCTGGCAGTGAGACGGTGCCGGTCCTCGACGGCCTGACATCCTCTGGCAGTGCTGCCGACAGCACGCCATTGTCCGGTCCCACGAATCGGCCAAATGGCGTTTCCAAGGCGATCGCCCGTCGCTCGGTGCCGACGCCGGGATCAACGACGGCAAGATGGACCGCGTCCGATGGAAAGAACGGCCAAGCGCATTGCGTCATGAAAGCCGCATGCGAGACATTCTGTGGCCGTACGTCATGCGTGACGTCGACGATCTGCAAGGCGCCGTTAATGCCTACCAGTACGCCTTTGATCGCCCCAACATAGGCGTCATTCAGGCCAAAGTCGGTCGTCAGCGTGACGACAGGATACTCAGTCGTCATCGTCGCGGGACGAAGTCTCGGTATACCATCGTTGCACGTCTCGGAAGCGCGAAGACGGCGTGTGGAGCAGGCCCGGGCTCATCCCCTTCACGTCTGCGTCGACGACGTACTGATACGAAGGTGTATAGAGTAGCGCGGCTGGCATGAGTTGAGCGAACACAAGCTGGAACTGTCGATATGCGGCGGCGCGTTCCGCCGGTGATGTTGTCTGCCGCGCGTTCTCAACGAGCTGGTCAACCGTAGAGTCAACGAAGCTCGCCAAGTTCCGCCCCTGCCCGATTGCCTGTGTACTGTGCCAGAACGGATATGGATCAGGGTCTGGGCCGGGGTTGATGGTCACAAGCGCCGAGTGAAACTGCCGCGGCAACAGCACTCCTTCGACGAACTGGCTTGCCCCGCTCACTACCACGTCGACCTGTACGCCCAACTCACTCCACTGCTTGGCTATTTCCTGCGCGACGACGACCTGCGCTGGGTCATCGCTAGCCTCAAGCCGAAAGCGTAGTGGCTGACCGAAGCCATTTCCGCGGACGCCGCCACTAAGCGTCCAGCCGGCCTGATCGAGCAGCGTCTGAGCAAGGTCTCCATCGAAGGCATATGCCTCCGGCGAGCCCACGTATGACCAAAGACCAGGTACGATCGGGCTATCCAGTAGCACGGCTTGGCCTTCGAGCACTGCGCCGGCTAGCGCCTGGCGATCCAAGCCATGCTGCAGGGCGCGGCGAACTCGATCGTCCTCAAACACTGGCGCCAACTGGTTCAAGTAGACGACGCTGTACGTTGTCGTGTGGAGCGACCTTCGAGTGAACTCCGCATCCTCATCGATCGCATCGATGGCTCGCATGTCCAGCCCGGGACGGAACAGGGCGCCTGCGATCTCGCGATCCGTTAGGGCAGCCAACAGCGAGGCGTCGTCGGGATAGAAGCGCAGTTCGATCCCATCCAAGTATGGCCGGCCACGGTGATATCGATCGAACCGGCGCAACAACGCGCTTTCCTGACTCAGTTTCTCAAGTACGAAGGGCCCGCTGCCAACCGGGGCCTGATTGAAGGGTGAATCGCTCAGCTGCGCTGCATCGACATTTCTGAACAGGTGCTGAGGGAGGATGCCCACGACCGCACCACGCGCGAGAAACGGCGCGTATGGTTCTGGCAGGACCACCACAGCGGCCTGGGGGCCGAACGCCTCAACCGTCACGCCACGAAAGAGCTCAGCGAGCTCCGGGTCACCGTTGAACTCAGAATCCTGGATCATTCGAACAGTGAACATGACATCTTCGGAGGTAAGGGGCTGACCATCGTGCCAAACCAGATCCTGTTTCAGCCTGAAGACGTACGTGCGACCGTCTGGCGTAATCGTTGGGAGCTCGGCGAGGTCGGACTGAACGCTTCCATTCGGGCCCAGCCGCAAGAGACCGGAAAAGATCAAGCTCGCCAGGTCAGCGTCGGCTTCACTAAAGTTGGCAAAAAGAGGATTGATCTTCGCGGGTGATCCGGCCACGCCTTCAACATAGACGCCCCCGGAGACTGGCCTTTGCGCGCCCGATGACTGCGATGGGAGGTACGTGAGCGCGATTACAATGCCGACGCCGATGGCAAGTGCGAGAACGAGTGGCCAGCGGGGAGAGTAGGGAACTTTCACCGGCAGGGTCGTCGGCCCAGGAGCACTACCCTGGAGCTACTGGGCGTATCGCACGCTGTACGCGGACATCGCCACGAAGATCACTGCCAGCACGATAGTGAGCTGGAACAGCGTCTTCTCGAGGCCACGCCGGGTTCGGAAGCTCGATCCACCGCCGCCCCCGCCACCACCGAACGCCGAGCCGATGTCCGTGCCTCGTGTCTGCAGGAGCACAACCACGATCAGCATGATCGAGATGAGCATCTGCGCAAGGTTTAGGTAGTCTTGAAACTCCATGATCGCTCCTGAGAACTCTAGCGGACGGCTGCCTCCTGCCGCTCTGGTTCTGCCTCACGCGCCAGCTGCGGCGCACTCACTTCGGTCTGTCGACGCTGATAGTACAAGTTCATCAGCGTCGCCGCCAACTTCTCGGTGTCGTGGTGATAGCGGTTCTCTTCGCTGACAACGTCCGCGAGGACGACGACCGACCCGTTCACCCGATCATTGTCCACACGTACGGGCTCCGCGTGCCAAGCTTCCGGCAAACCATCCTGCACGATGTTGGAGTTCGCGACAACGTAGTTAAACAGCGAATGCTCAACGTGGTCGTAGAGTGCACGACAGTGATCGCTCACGGTGAAGGTGTCAGTTTCGCCACGCTGCGTGGCAACGTTACACACATACACCTTGAGGCCCTTGGTCATCTCAATCGCCCTGTTGATGCCCTCGACGAGCAAATTCGGCAGCACGCTAGTGTACAAGCTGCCAGGCCCGATGACGACCATGTCGGCGCCAAGAATCGCGCGGATAGCGTCCGGGTTGGCCAGCGCGTTCTCCGGGTGGATAAACACCTTGCGGATACGGCTGCCGCGCTCTGTAATGTTCGACTCGCCGTGGATCGTGTCGTCGTCGTCTGTTAGCGCGGAGAGCGTGACGTTAGCAAGCGTCGATGGCAAAATCTGCCCGCGAACAGCTAGAA
>JBKKBW010000353.1:0-1107 GCA_046713635.1 Dehalococcoidia bacterium | reverse complement strand
TGCTGGCCCTTCATGCCCTTCCCCGCGTACGTGCCGTGCCCGCTGGCGTTGCCGCGACCGATGCGCTTGCGAGCCTTCTTTGATCCCCTCGGAGGACGAAGTTCGTGTTGTTGCACGGCTACTCCTTCGTCTCCTCTACCGCCAGCAAGTGTTGAACCTTAGTGATCATACCACGCACCGAATCTGAGTCGCTATGTTCAACTGTGTGCCCTAGCTTGCGTAGCCCCAGCGCATGAATCGTTCGTTTCTGATCGATCCGGCGGCCCTGGTAGCCACGTATCCAGGTCACGCGCAGCTTAGTCATCCGTTAGTTCCTCTGCGTTAGGCTCGGGCTCGATCGCCGTGTCCGAGGCAGCCACTTCCGCGACAGCAGCCGCGGTTACGCGAGCCTTGCGCCGCGCGACCGCTTCTTCAGGCAAGCGCAGGCTTGCTAAACCCTGGAGCGTCGCCTTGACGACGTTGACCGGGTTGTTGCTACCAAGCGACTTCGTCAAGATGTCGCGGATGCCTGCCGCTTCGACCACCGCGCGAACGCCTCCGCCCGCGATCACGCCTGTTCCGGGTGATGCTGGCTTCATCAACACACGCGCCGCGCCGAATACAGCAAGCGTCTCGTGTGGGATCGTCGTGCCCTTCATCGGCACGCGGATCAGGTGGCGGCGTGCTATGCTCGCGCCCTTGCGAATCGCTTCGGGCACCTCGCGCGCCTTACCGTGGCCAGCGCCGACGCGACCCTGGCCATCTCCCACGACGACGACGGCGCTGAAGTTGAAACGCCGGCCGCCCTTCACCACCTTGGCGATGCGGTTGATGTGCAGGACCTTCTCTGTCAGCTCAGGCTCGCGTTCGAGTTCGTAGTCGGGCGTAACGGTAACCATCCGTACTCCTTAGAACTGCAGGCCCGCTGATCGAGCGCCATCCGCCAGCGCCTTCACACGGCCGTGGTATCGATAGCCTCCGCGGTCAAGCACAACCTGCGTTACTCCTTGTTCGATTGCGCGCTTGCCGACCAGTTCACCGACCAGCTTCGCGACGTCTGCCTTCTTCTTCTTACCGCCTTTTGTGTCGCGCAACCCCGCCTCTATGTCGGACGCTGCTGCGATCGTG
>JBKKBW010000352.1:0-5092 GCA_046713635.1 Dehalococcoidia bacterium | reverse complement strand
TCGTAGACGATGAGCGCGTCCTTCCCCTGCTCCATGAACTCTTCGCCGATGGCGCAACCGGAGTAGGGGGCGAGATACTGCAGCGCGGCCGGGTCGGCTGCGTTCGCTGCGACAATAACTGTGTGCTCCATCGCACCGTGCTGTTCCAGCACGCCCATCACCTGCGCGACCTTCGCGGCCTTCTGGCCGATCGCGACGTAGATGCAGATCAGGTCGCCGCCCTTTTGGTTCAGAATCGTGTCGATCGCGACGACGCTCTTTCCCGTGGAGCGGTCGCCGATGATGAGCTGGCGCTGTCCTCGCCCAATCGCCGTCATCGCGTCGATTGCCTTGATGCCGGTCTGCACCGGAACGTTGACGCTTTGACGCTTCGTCACGTCCGGCGCAATTCGTTCGACCGGCCGTGTTTTCGTCGTGTTGATGGGCCCCTTTCCATCGAGCGGCTTGCCAAGGGGATCGACGACTCGACCGATGAGTGCATCACCAACGGGTACCTCAGCGACGCGGGATGTCGAGCGAACCTCGTCACCTTCCTTGATGTCGGCGTACTCCCCCAGGAGCATGATGCCAACGTTTTCTTCCTCAAGGTTTAGGGCGATGCCCATCACACCGCTCGGGAACTCCACAAGCTCGCTCGCCATCACGCTCGAGAGACCCTGCACACGCGCGATACCGTCGCCGATCTCGACGACGGTGCCAACGTTCGTCGACACGGTTTCAACGCCGAACTTCTCGATCTGCTCCCGCAGTATTGATGTGATCTCTTCTGGTCGTACTGGCATCTAGATACCCCCGTCCGCTAGCGCGTCGATCCCGCAAGCTGGCGTTTTAGTGCGATGAGTTTTGTCTTCGTACTGCCATCTATCAACATGTCACCAATTCGAGCCACGAGTCCTCCCAGGATCTCAGGGTCTTCGCTCGCTTCAATCTGTACTTGCTTGCCCGTTAGCTCGGAGAGCCGGCTCGCGACCGCGCCGCGTTCTCCGTCGCTCATCGGAACCGCTGTAGTAACCCCGGCGTGCGCGATACCGCGCTCCGCGTCCACTAGCTCGCAGAACCACTCAATGATCTGTGGGAGTAGAGCCAGGCGATTCCGGTCGGTCAGTAACCGGACGAAGTTCCATACCAGTAGTTCGGGTTGTTCCATGACTCTCCGGAGAAACTCCTCTTTGGCCGGAGCTGGTACACGGACGTTCGAGAGGAACGCCAAAGCTCCGGCCGCCTGCAACGCGTCGCGAAGGGCCCGCAGGTCGCGCTCCCATGCATCGAGCTGCCCTTTGTCACGCGCGAGCTCGAATGCAGCTTGGGCGTAGCGTTTTGCGGCCGGGTCGCGTTGCAACCTAACTCTCCTTGAACGTCGATTCGGCGAGCACCTGTTCGATGAGTTTCTGGTGCGCCTGCTTGTCTAGCGACTGGACGATCACCTTTTCTGCCGCTGCCACTGTGATGTCTGCGAACTCCTTGCGGAGCTCGACTATCGCCTGGTCACGCTCGAGCTGGATCTCGCTGCGAGCGCGCTCCAAGAGTGTGTCCGCCTCGCGGCGAGCCTGATTCCGTGACTCCTCCTGGATGCGAGTAGACGCTTCTTGCGCCTGAGCGATGAGCGCCTGGCCCTGATGCCGGGCGTCTTCAAGTTGTCGTGCGACATCTTGCTCAGCCTCAGCCGCATGCTCCTTTGACTGCTCGGCCGCTTGCAGACCGTCCTTTATGCGCTGGGCACGCTGGTCCAGCATGCTTAACACTGGCTTGTACAAGAACAGCCTCAGCGCCAGAAGGACGATGAAGAAGTTAATGACCTGAGCCAGAAGCAAGGGCAGATTGAGTCCAAGCTGGTCCATACTGACCTCTTTCCGTATAGCGAGGGTCCGTTTCGCTAGAAAACGAAACCGATCATAACTGCAACGACCAGGCAATAAATGGCGACAGCTTCGGCAAACGCGATACCCAGAATCATGTTCGTCTGAATAACTGGCTGGGCCTCAGGGTTGCGGCCGAGCGCCTCCATCGCCTTCGACACGAGCCAGCCGATGCCGAGCGCTGGCCCCAGCGCTCCGAACCCCATGACGAATCCTGCGCCGGCGTAGCGCATTCCGTCGTCGGTGATTTCCAGCAGTAGTGGCAACATCTCCATCCTCTTACCTCCTGAACTTACTAGTCCGCGAGCACATGTGCGCGGATACGTGCCGTTAGTGAGCCTCCCCTGTTGCGTGTTCTTCGTCATGATCCCCGTGACCAGACACGGCCAGGACAGCGAACACCAAGGTGAGCATCCCGAATACGAATGCCTGAATAGCTCCAACGAAGATCTCCAGGCCGTAGAAAATTCCGACAATGTAAAACGCGAAGGGCACCATGAAGGTCATGACCAGTAAGAGGATCTCGCCTGCAAGCATATTCCCGAAAAGCCGAAAACTGAAGCTGATTAGCCGCGCGAGCTCAGCAATAAACTCAAGAATTCCTACGAATACATCGATTGCGCCCATCATGATGTTGCCCTGGCGCAGCTTCTTGGTGTTGACGAACTTGCTGCTATAACCAGCGAGCCCGAGAGTGCTGATGCCCCAGTATTCGACGAAAATGGCAGATGCTATCGCGAGTGATAGAGGCGTCATCAGGTCAGTGTTCACACTCCTGAAATAGGGGACCAGGATGCCGAGTTTATCGTCATCGCTAAGGTCGTGTTCTGCCCTCGTATGCTCGATCGCAACCTCTCTGGCCTCTTCCAAACAGTGATCCTTCTCTTCGTCGGCGAGGCCATCACAGGACGTCTCGTCCACTTCTATTTCAATGAGCTTCTCCTTGAAGCCGACGACCGAAAGGCCCGCGGTCTTGCTTACCACCACAGCCTCGTGGTGAAAGTGATGGGCAGTGACCTCTTGCACCTTCCCGAACGTGTTAAAGAACGGCAGCAGCGCGAACCAGTTTGAGATGGCGATATAAATGAGGAAGGTCGCGATGACCCAGAAGAACCGCCGCCCGTTCTTCTCCCCGGCTGTGTTTACGACGAGCCCGTGGATACCCTCAATGACACCCTCGACGGCATTTTGCCACCCCGAGGGAATCCACTTGAGACTGCGGCCTGAGAGGAACGCGACCAGGACCAGGAACGCCACGATCAGCCACGAACTGAACAGTGTGTTTCGTATCTCTAACGTGCCCAGAGCGCGAGCCGCGCCCGGGATTAAGCTGATCTCCCACAGGATCTCCCCCTTTATCTCAAAGATTGGCTGAGGGATGGTCCGCTGGCTAACTGAGAGGATGAAGAGGAGAAAGGCGATGGCTATGCCGCCAAACACGAGTGCTAGCGTACGTGCCTTCATGATTCGGTATCCTCTTCGACTTGCCCACTGTGGGCGAGCACCTCAGTTAACATTTGGTATCCGCCGTAGAAGGCGAAGAACAGTCCCAGCGCCAGACCTAGCAGTGTAAGCCAGGGCGTCGGCTCCAGCCATTTGTCGAGCGCCACGCCACCGCCAATCCCCAGGACGATGCAGATGGCGAAGTACCAGCCAATTCCGATGAGCCGCGCCGCGGGCGGGAGGCGGGTCAGCAAATCGTAGCCTCCAGCGCTAGCTTATTCTCTGGCTTGAGAAGACTATCACAATGTTTCGGGAGGGTCAACGGCGGAGGAGGGGCACCGAACTGGTCTCTCCGGCTATGTGAGGGCGAGAACGGCCTGCGTCAAGCCGCAAGGCACGGGCGTCGCGTGGTGGGTGGGCTGGAACCAGCGTAGAGAGCGCTAGTCCTTCGGCTTATCCAGGTCGGAGAGGTCTAGACCTTCTATGAAGTCGCGGAACGCAGACATCCGCTGGAGCTCTTCTTCGTTAACCTTGCTTATGCTCTCCGGGCGGGCACCTTCGATAGGCTTGCCCTCTTGGTCGAGCGCTACGCCGGCGCGTTCTAGGACGGCGTCCTCTGCGTAGATCGGTACCTGTACGCGAACGGCCAGCGCGATCGCATCGCTGGGCCTAGAGTCGATTTCAAGTCGTTCATTGTTGTATGTCAGCAAGATACGCGCGAAGAACGTATCATCGGCAAGCTCGTTTACGAGCACGTATTCAACGCGAGCTCCCAGCTTCTCCATGACATCGCGCAACAAATCGTGCGTGAGAGGCCGAGGAACCTGCACTTCCTGCAGGCGCACAGTGATGGCGTCCGCCTCTGCCGGGCCGATCCAGATTGGTAGATAGCGATCAGCATCCTTTTCCTTTAGGATGACTACTCGCTGATAGGTCATCAGGCTGACCCTAATGCCCTCCACCGTCATCTCGATCAAAGTCGTGTCCCTTTCAATTCCAGTCTAAACTTGGCCTTCAGACGGTGTCAATCGAACGAGACGCGCGTGGCTCCCAGTGTTCATCTCCTCCGCTCGTGGGTGGCGGTGGTGGTGCGCCGTCTTCATGGCCGAGCCATCGCTGATCGAGGTATAAGCTCAATCCGCCCCCAATCATAAGCAGAACGCCGATGGCGAGTACGACACTGCTTATGCCATACAAATCGGCAATGCCACCGACAACGACCAGTGGGATGAGCGCAACGCCATTTGCCAGCACCATTTGCGATGCGAGCACGCGGCCGCGCATATCGACTGGGATGCGCTCGTGGAGGGTGGTTTGCGCCGGTGTGTTGAGCATCGCGTAGGCGAAGCCCATCGGCCCCGCGAAGGCCATTGTGACTGTGACCAGAATTGAGTAGCCAAAGAACGAGGCGTCGTCTCCGAACGGGTTGAGTTGCTGCGTCTCCTGGAGCGCGTTCCCGATCGTTTCGACGAAGCCGAGACCCATCAGGCAAAGTGCGATGCCGAACATACCCAAGGCCACTGTCCGCGTCTTTCCTAGCCGTGTCACAACCCACGGCACAGCGCGCAGGCCGACCAGCGCGCCGACGGCTACGGGCGCGAAAATGGTCACGGCGTTGTCGGGATCAACATCCAGGATCGACTGCATGTATTTCGGTACGAGAATGGAGAAGATCAAGTTGAGTGTGCTGCTCGTGATGTTGTGACCCTTCGCAAGTGTCGATTGTGAGTCTGCCACTAGTTGCTTTAGCGCCAAACGGAAGTCGGCGAAGGCGCCCCGGAAGTCCTTAGCAC
>JBKKBW010000351.1:0-1450 GCA_046713635.1 Dehalococcoidia bacterium | reverse complement strand
CAAGACGATGGCCGAGGTGATGAGCGTCGAGAAGCGGGTCGCAGTTCATAGAGCGTCATGGGTGGACTCTAATCTCAACGAAGACGACTACAACGTGGCAATGTCGCTCTGGCCTTATCGTCCGGCGTTCGACTTCGTCGTCGAAGCGCCCGACGGCACGCTCGCGTGCTCCGCGCTCGGCTGGTACGACGAAGCAAACCGCGTCGGCGAGTTCGAGCCCGTCGGGACGCATCGCGATCATCGGCGGCTCGGCCTTGCGAGCGCCGTCATGCTCTTTGGTATGCAGCGCTTTCGCGATGCGGGTGCGACCCACGCCATCGTCGGCTGCCGCGGCGATAACGATTACCCCATCCCCAAGCTCGTCTACCACGGCATCGGCTTCCGAGAGATGTCGCGAGACCTCCCGTACGTGTCGCAACCGTAGTGGCGGCTTTGAAAGCCACCCAGCTAACTCACCCCCTTTATGTCCACACATGCAATTCGCTAAGCTTCCTTCGATACCGAAAGACCATCTGTGCGTATCCCGCCATTGTCGGTGTCAATCTGTGTCTAAATCGCCTAAGGAGCATTCATGATTAGCGTCACCGACGCCCGCAAGGGCATCACCGTCGAAATGGACGGCATACTCTACATGGTTCTCGACTACGAGCACATCAAGATGGGCCGCGGTTCCGCGCAGGTGCGGCTGAAACTGCGCGACGTCCGTGCCGGACACACCGTCGATAAGTCGTTCCAGGCCACGGCGAAGCTCGCCCGCGCCCGGCTAGAGCGTTCGAGGGCGCAGTACCTGTACCAGGACGGCGGCCTCTACTACTTCATGAACACCGAGACGTTCGACCAGATCCCGCTCAACGCCAACCAGGTCGGCGACGCGATCAACTACCTGAGCGAGAACGCGGACTGCGACATGCTCGCCTATGGCGACGACCCGATCGGCATCGAGCTCCCCGCCGCGGTAGTCCTGACGATCGCAGAAACGGAGCCGGGCGTGAAGGGCGATACGGCGACGGGTGGTACGAAGGCCGCGAAGATGGAGACGGGTCTAGTCGTTCAGGTGCCACTCTTCATCAACCAGGGCGACAAGCTCAAGATCGACACTCGTTCCGGCGCCTACCTCGAACGCGCGTAATCTGCGTAGCACTCGTATCGTGTCACGCTGAGCGCAGCGAACGCTACTTCATCCCCGAGATCGACACTCGTTCCGGCGCCTACCTCGAACGCCGCGAAGTCTGCGTAGCACTCGCATTGTGTCACCGTGAGCGCAGCGAAGGGTATTTCCTTCCCTACTGCGTCGGCGTCTCTATCGCGTACCAGAGGGGTTAGGGGAGAGATCGCCCTCGCCTCAGCACTGCGCTCGTTCCACAACCTGCTCGCACGAGCTGGCGGGCCAGATATCAACGCTGCCCGCCTGGTAGAACGGCGCCATGAACTCCTTCACCTTGCTCTCATC
>JBKKBW010000350.1:0-3238 GCA_046713635.1 Dehalococcoidia bacterium | reverse complement strand
CGACAATGAGGACGAAGCGACGCTCGTTCACGCGATGGTGCGCCGCCACGCCGAGTATACGAGGAGCGCGCGCGCGGAGATGATCCTATCGAACTGGGGTGCGCTGCGTTCGAAGTTCGTGAAGGTCATGCCGAACGACTACAAGCGCGTGATCGAGGCGCAGCAGCGCATGCTGGCCGAGGGCATGTCGGAGGACGAGGCAGCGATGGCGGCGTTCGAACTGAACGCTCACGACGCCGCACGCGTGGGAGGTAGGTAGGCTGGCCAACACGCCGCCACTGCGGCCGCTGCATCCGGACAGTTCGATCAGCCAGGCAAAGCTCGATGAACTCGCTAAGCTCTCCACCGACCAACTCCTCAGATCGCTCGAGCCGGGCCAGCCTGGCTCGCTAAAGACTCGATCCGATGGCACGATCGTCGATGGGCACCACCGGATTGTTATATTGCGCGGGCGCGGCATCGACGTGGATGCGCTACCGCGCGAGCTGAGGGAATGACTGAGTTAGAGGAATGCACGCAACGTTGTATGAGCTAGCGGGGCCCTGGGAGGGACGATTGGCCATCGTGCCGCGCCCGCGGGGCGGAGAGTGGCTAGAGGATGACGTTCGTTCGCTGCGAACAGCGGGGGTCGATGTGATCGTTTCGACACTGACGGCTGGAGAGCGAGCCGAGCTTGAGCTTGCCGATGAAGCGCAGTTGAGCGGGGCCGCAGGAATCGAGTACGTTGCCTTTCCTATCGACGACCGTGGCGTTCCCAGCTCAGCGCAGGCAACCTCGGAGCTGGTGCAGCGCATGCGGTCTGAACTCGACGCGGGCAAGGCAGTTGCCATCCACTGCCGTGCGGGAATTGGGCGCTCATCGATACTTGCGGCTGCCATCCTTGGGACAGCGGGCCTGGACGTCAACTCTGCTTTCCAGCAGATCGAACAGGCGCGGGGACTTTCGGTGCCGGATACGCCGGAGCAGCGCGCCTGGGTGGAGCGATTCACCCGCGAGACGTTCGACCGGCCACAGCGAGCCGCCTCTTAGGAGTCGGGATGGGTAAACCGACAGGCTTCCTAGAGTTTCAGCGCGAGCTTCCGGCTTCGCGGGCGCCAGCCGAACGCGTTCGCGACTGGCTGGAGTTCCACGACCACATGCCGGAGGGAAAGCTGGCCGAGCAGGGCGCGCGCTGCATGGACTGCGGCGTGCCATTCTGTCACACAGGCACGCTGCTGAACGGGATGGCGGCAGGCTGCCCGATCAACAACCTGATCCCGGAGTGGAACGACCTGGTCTATCGTGGACTTTGGCGCGAAGCGCTGGAGCGGCTGCTGAAGACGAACAACTTCCCGGAGTTCACGGGGCGCGTCTGCCCTGCACCGTGCGAAGGCTCCTGCGTGCTGGGCATCAGCGAGCCGGCGGTGACGATCAAGAGCATCGAGTGCGCGATTATCGACAAGGGGTTCGAAGAAGGCTGGATGCTGCCTGAGCCGCCGGAGAAGCGCACCGGCAAGAAGATCGCCGTCGTCGGATCAGGCCCGGCCGGACTGGCGTGCGCCGCACAGCTCAATCGAGCCGGACATCTCGTGACGGTGTACGAACGCGACGACCGCATCGGCGGGCTGCTCATGTATGGCATCCCGAACATGAAGCTGGACAAGCGGCTGGTGCAGCGGCGAATCGACCTGATGGCAGCCGAGGGCATCGAGTTCGTGACGGGGGTGTCGATAGGCGGCGATGACTTACCGGCGGACAAGCTGCTGAGCGAATTCGACGCGATCGCGCTGTGCGCGGGCGCGACGAAGCCGCGCGATTTGCCGATCGAGGGGCGCGAGCTGAAGGGCATCCACTACGCGATGGACTTCCTGCGCGCGAACACGAAGAGCTTGCTGGACAGCAATCACTCCGACGGCAACTACATCTCGGCGGCAGACAAGGACGTCATCGTTATCGGCGGTGGCGATACGGGCACGGACTGCGTCGGCACGTCGATGCGACACGGTTGCCGCAGCCTGACGCAGTTCGAGATACTGGCGCAGCCGCCGCTGGAGCGCGCGGCGGACAACCCCTGGCCGCAGTGGCCGAAGGTCTACCTGCTGGACTACGGGCAGGCGGAGGCGGCGGCACTCTTTGGAGGCGACCCGCGCCGGTACTCGATCACGACGCAGCGCTTCGTGGGCGACGAGCAGGGCAACGTGAAAGAAGCGCACACCGTCGAGGTGGAATGGGTGAGTGAGAACGGCAGCCGGCCCGTGATGCGCGAAGTGCCCGGCAGCGAGAAGGTGTGGCCGGTACAGCTCGTGCTGCTGGCGATGGGCTTCCTCGGGCCGGAGGATACCGTGCTGGGACAGCTGAACGTGGAGCGCGATGAACGGTCGAACGCGAAGGCGGAGTATGGGCAATTCGCGACGAGCGTGCCAAGCATCTTCGCTGCAGGAGATATGCGCCGCGGCCAGTCGCTGATCGTCTGGGCAATCGCAGAAGGCCGCCAGTGCGCGCGGGAGATCGACCGGTTCTTGATGGGAGAGACGGACCTACCATGAGATTCCTTTCGGTTACTGTCACGAGCTTACTCTTGCTGCTGGTGATCGCGTGCAGCGGGGACGAGGAAGACACCGATGACGCAGCTACACCGCCAACCGGTTCGACTGCCGCGGTAACAGCTCCGCCCTCCAGCGCGGACTGCGGTACAGGAAAGGCGCGCGCAGCGGGCGAGTTCGACGAGACGGTGATGTCCGGCGGCATCGAGCGCGTGTACATTTTGCACGTGCCGCCGGGCTACGACGGTACTGAGCCAACGCCGCTGGTGATGCTGTTCCACGGCTTCGCGCTGGCGGGGCGGAGCATGCTGGATTACTCGGAACTGGGCAGGGTGGCAGACAGTGAAGGATTCCTGCTCGTAGCGCCGACCGGTACCGGCGACCCACATCGCTGGAACTCGAGCCGCGATCCTGGCGGCGCCGACGATGTGCTGTTTGTGAACGACCTGCTGGATAAGCTGGAGGCGGAGCTCTGCGTGGACACGGAGCGCGTGTTTGCGACGGGGTACTCGAATGGCGGCGGGATGTCGAACAAGCTAGCCTGTGATGTTTCGGACCGGGTGAAGGCGGTGGGGCTGGTGGCCGCAGTGTTCCAGCCTTGCACGCCGAACGTTCCCTTGATCGCGTTCCACGGAACCGTTGATCCGCTCGTGCCGATCGAAGGGCGGACAGGCACAGGCGGCCCAGGTGGCACGCCAACCCTGAGCAGCTTCACC
>JBKKBW010000349.1:0-2500 GCA_046713635.1 Dehalococcoidia bacterium | reverse complement strand
CCTTCTGGACGTGCCGGAGCACGCTCAGATAAGCACCAAACCACCGCGTTTAGCGGCGCTTTAGCGCAGCGTTCGTAGCCAGGAGGAGGGCTACGCTCGCGGAGGAGGCGTCGCGGGACCGAGATCGAAGGCGCTCAGCATGGCGCTCGATTCCTCTAAGGCGAAGATCTGGAAGGCATCGAGAGATGGTTGCAGCGGCTCAGCAAAAAGCATCTGGCCGGGCCCCGAGGGAATCGGTTGCTCGCCGCACGAGCCGCGCGATACGTGGCAGTGCTCCACGTGTACTTCGCTGTGCGCGTCGTTTTCGCGCTCCTCGTGGTGAGTTGCTGGTAGATGGTGTTCAATCGCCACTACGTTGTTGACCGTGATCGCCAGCATCAATAGCGTAACAATGCGAAGCGGAGTCCTTCGTAGCGGTCTCATGGTGGCCGGAGTATAGCACCGGCCCAGATTCGAGGCGAACGATGCGCCGGGCGTTAGCCCTTCTGGTTGGCCCGGGCAAGCAGCTTGCGTAGGCTGGCCTCAGCGGGTGTAAACGGATTGTGCTGTGTGCCCAGCGTCCGGAGATCCTCGAAGTTCTTGTAGCCGGACGCGCGCTCTTCGGCCCATTCCTTCGCAAACACTCCGCTCGAGATCTCGTCGAGCGCCGTGAGCAAGTGCTTGCGCAGCGCCTCACGGTCGACGCTCAGCGAGCGCGTCATGCCACCGTACTGGCTCGTCGGCGAGTGCAGGCGTGACTGCTCGACGAAGCCGTGCTCCGCCATCGCGCGCATCGTCTCCGCCATCTCGCCCGAAAGATACAGCTCTAAGATCATCGCTTCTGCGGGCATGCCCGCCTCGACCGCGGCGGCGAGCGTCTCGAACACGAGCCGGCCAAACAGCGCGCCGTAACCCTGCTCCATGTACAAGTCGATGATGGTCTCTTGTTTCGCGGAGATCTCCAGCGCGCCGAGGCGAAGAGTGCCGATGCCCTTGGCCAGCGCCAGAAGCGTGTTCCATGCGCTGCCGCTGGCATCCTGCTCGACCGCAAGGTAGCTGTAGTACCCCGCACCGCGCTCATACAGTTCACGTACCTTCTCCCCGATCATGCGCGGCGCCAGTAGCAGCACGTCGACGTCGTTGGGCACGCTAATCGCTTCGTAGTACAGGTTGTACCCGGAAGCGAAGACAAGCGCGTCGTTCGGGCTTAGAGTGGGCGAGATCTCCGCAGCGAAGACCTCGGCCAAGACCTCGTCCGGAATGAGCAAGAAGACAATGTCGGCCGCCGCCGCAGCGTCCGCCACACTGCGCACGTCGAAGCCATCTTGCTCCGCCAGCTGCCAGGTCTCGTCGCGTATCGCGCTCACGATGATTAGCGCGTCGATTCGCTCGGTGCGCAGGCTGTCACGCAGGTTGAGTGCTTGCGCCCGGCCCTGGTTGCCATATCCGACGAACGCTATCGTCCGTCCCCGGAGATGGCTCAGGTCGCCATCGCCTTGGCCGAAGACGCGCAGCGATGTCGCGTTGGTCATTCCAGCGAGACGGGAAGCTTGCTGTGGCCGTTACGGCGCAAACACTTGTGCGTATCGTTCTCGATTGCAACGCCACAGAGGATGCAGATGGGCCGTCCTGCGTTGATCGTCGCTTCCGCGCGCTCCGCAAACGCTTCGCACTGGTCTAAGCTCACCTGACAGGCGAACGTTGGCGCGGCGTCCTCGTCCAGGTCCATTGCGTAGCCGAAGATCGTGACCATGCGCAGCCGGTCGTCGTAGCCGATACCGAGGCGGCCCAGCTTGAAGTCGATTTCTGTCTCGCTGGGAAACGAGCGGCTCGACACGACAGGTTCTGGACCGTCACCTGGGTGCTCTTCGTCATCGGCCTGCTCAAGGAGTTGGCGCATAGCCACCGCCAACGCCGCAAGCTGTTCCTTCTCCAGCCAGAGCGACGCTGCCTCCGTGCTGCTCATCACCCGCAGACGGAACACCCGCTGGCCTGGCTCCCCAATAGCCTCCGCCTCTAGGAGCTCAGCTCGCCCAAAGTCCCACATGCTGCTGTCATTGTACGACGGGCCGCGCGTTGCGGGCCAACGTTTAGGCGCGCGCCGTCGGCAGCACGTGGGTTGCCAGCGTGTCCATCATCTGGCGCGTCCGGTCCATGTCCGCCGTAAGCGCCTCTGTCACCAGATGCGTCACGCCGATTTCGCGGCAGGCTTCAATCTGCGCTAACGCCTGATCGAGATGGTTCAGCGGCAGCCGCGTGCGCACGGTCAGCTCAACGCTGCCCGGGTCCCGCCCCGCGTGCTCGGCGTGTTCGCGCACTTCGGCAAATTGCTTCTTGAGCAGGTCTGGTCCCATATAGGCCGCGTGCCACGCGTCGGCGAACCTTCCTGCGCGCCGGAGCGCAGGCTTGCTGTGGCCCCCGATCCAGATCGGTGGGTGCGGTTTCTGCACAGGCTTCGGAGAAAAGCCCACGTCCTCGATCTGGTAGTAACGTCCACTGAAAGAAGGATTGTCTTCCGTCC
>JBKKBW010000348.1:0-3414 GCA_046713635.1 Dehalococcoidia bacterium | reverse complement strand
GTGCAGGGCGATGTCACGCTCGCGCCCTTCCGCCCGGGTAGCTTTGATGTCGTCACCTGCATCTCCACTATCGAGCACGTCGGTCTCGATGTCTATGACCAAGGTCCGGACGAGTTCGGCGATGAGGTAGCGATGCGCCACCTGCGCAGCCTGCTGCGGCCACGCGGGCGCTTGCTTCTGAGCGCTCCCTTCGGTCGCCGCGCCGTCGTCGCCTGGCTGCGCGTCTATGACTGGCCGGCCTTCCAACGCCTAATTTCCGGATACAAGCTGCTGGGAGCGCAATTCTATCACCGGGAGGGCGACCAGTTCGTCGTATGCGAGCGCCGGGAGCTCGCTGACGCAAGCTTCGATTACGCCAATGTACGCTCCGATGGCGTCATCTTGGCGGAGCTGACGCCGGTGAGTGGCCCACGCTTCGTGCTTGCTCGCGTGTTACTCCGCTTACGACGCACGTGGCGGCAATTGACGAACCGCGGTCCCTGGTGGAGCGATCCCTGGTCAGGGGAACCGGCAACGTCATGGCTGCGCCACCATAGCGACGAGCAGAAATAGTTACGGTGGACGACTATGCCCGATAACATCGTCACTATCGACTTTCGCCGCCACTTTCCACTGGAGAAGGGCGATCTCGTTCTCGACTTGGGGTCGGGCAACGGGCGTCACACGATCGAGGCCTGCTCCTGGCCGTGTCGTGTTATCTCGGTTGACTTCGACGGTGAGGAGTTGCGCAAGGCGCGATATCACCTGGAGACACCTGCAGGCATCTCCCCATTCGACATGGAGGCGCGAAAGCGCAGTAAGAAACAAAACGCGGGTCAGGCCGATTTCATCGTAGCTGATGCACAGCATTTGCCGTTCAAGGATGGCATCTTCGACAAAACGCTTTGCACTGAGGTGCTGGAACATATTCCGGATGACAAGCAAGGCATAAGCGAGCTATACCGCGTTACGAAACCCGGCGCGCCTGTAGCGGTCAGCGTTCCTCGCTTTTGGCCAGAGAAGGTATTCTGGACGCTCTCCTGGGAGTACTGGCACACGCCTGGGGGCCATGTGCGCCAGTACCGACCGGGCGAGATGCGACGCTACTTAGCCAACCAGGGCTTCGAAATCTGGGGCGTCCGGTACCGCCATGCCTTCCAGTCGATGTACTGGTTCCTGCGCTGCACCTTTGGCAAGGACAACGAGAACAAGCTCGTCCCACGCAGCATGTTTCGCTTCATCAACTGGTATCACCGCTCGCGTCCCAAAGCGATCGAGCGCGTGGAAGCAACGCTGAACCTCATCGCAGGTAAAGACATGGTGCACTACGGGCGGAAACCAGCAGGCCCTTCCAGCAATGGAGTGCGCGCGCTGGATGAGACGGCGCAAGGAACGCCAGCGCTGCACTAGGCCGTGCTCGATCGTTACCAGGCTATCGATCCCGGCAAGCTGGGCTTGTCGCCGCAGGCGCGTGTATTGGATGTTGGCTGTGGGACGGGGCGACACCTGCTGGAGCTCAGCCGTTATCCAGGCCGTTTCGTTGGTCTGGACATGGACCACGAAGACTTGCGGAAGTTCAACTATTTGCTGCTGCTCACCAACAAGGAGCGCCCCGTTGTTGCCCAGATTAGCGCCGTGGAAGGTGACGGCGAACGCCTGCCCTTCGCCGATGGACTCTTCGACTGCGTGATCTGTACCGAGACCTTGGAACACGTCCCGGACGACCGCGCCGTCGTCCGGGAACTAGTGCGTGTGCTACGTCGCGGGGGAACGCTCGTAATCAGTGTCCCTGACGAACATTCCGAGCGGCTGCTCTGGAAGGTCTCGCCGCGTTATCGCAACACGCCAGGTGGCCACGTGCGTATCTATCGACGGCAGCAAATTGCAAAGCTGCTCAGGGACAACGGAGCCGAGCCGTTCGAGATCGATTTTCGCCATTCGCTCGAGAGTGTGCGCTGGCTGGTCCACTCTGTCGTCGACAGAGAGTGGGGCAAGCCGGGCGTTGTTACGAAAGGCATCCGCTGGCTGCTCGATAAGCCGTCGCATCGGAACTGGCGCCTCCTCGCAATGTGCGACGCTCTTGGAAATCACGTCCTGCCAAAGAGCATTGTCGTGTATGGCCGAAAGGTCGCGCAGTCGTGAGGATCTGCTTTATGCAGTCGCAGGGCCACATGCACTCGGGCGGGCAGGGTGTCTACCTTTACTACATAACTGGCGAGCTCGCGCAGATGGGGCATGACGTACACGTGATTGCGGGCGTGCCCTATCCAGTCGTCCAGCCGGACGTCCACTTGCATAAGGTAAACTCCTTCAGTTTTTGGAGCTTCCTCGATAGCCATCGCGATTTCATGGCCCGCACGCACGCGCTGGAATTCTTCCACCCGTTGAACTTCTACGAATTTGTTAGCACGCGTTACAACCTCACCGCCCTGCTGAACACGTTCAGCCTCCGGGCGTACGATATGCTAAACAGGTTGGAGCGCGAGCAACCCTTCGATCTGATCCATGACAATCAAACGCTTGGCTACGGAATCTGGCTGATGAAGCGGCGTGGCACGCCTGTCGTGGCTAACATCCACCACCCCCTCACCATCGATCAGAAGAACGCCGTTGCCCAAGCGCGTAGCCTTGGTGCGCAAATCTGGGGGCATTACTGGTATCCGTGGATGATGCAGCGCTGGGTAGCAGAGCGGCTTGATCGCATTATCACTGGATCGGATGCGTCTGCCGAATCCATCGTGGAGGCCTTCGGGCTTCCGCGCGAGCGCATCCGCCGCATTCACGATGGCGTGGATACCGAGGTCTTCCGCCCGCTGCCGGAAGTCCAGTATGAGCCAAGCCGGATATTGTTCGTGGGGAACAGTAATGATCGCAACAAGGGCATCCTCTATCTCCTGCGGGCGCTGAAGCAGCTCCGCGGACAATTGCCTTTCCATCTCCGCGTGGTGCATCGGCCGGCCGCGCAGATCGCGCACCGGCTGGTGCAGGAGCTTGGGCTTCACGGACGTGTGTCGTTCATGGAGCAGCTCTCTACCGACGAGCTGGTGCGCCAGTACAACCGCGCGCAATTGTTGGTCTCACCTTCACTCTACGAGGGCTTTGGCCTGCCTGCAGCCGAAGCGCTAGCGTGCGGCATACCCGTCGTAGCGACAACGGCCGGCGCGCTCAGCGAGATCGTAGAGGACGGCGTCACAGGTGTCCTCGTGCCACCCGGTCAGGTCGAGCCACTCGCCGGCGCGATTCGTTCCTTGCTTGAGGATCCGGCGCGCTGCCGTGCTATGGGCGACGCTGGCGCTCGTCGCATCCGCGAACGCTTTAACTGGCGGCGCACAGCGGAGGAAACCCTCGCACTGTACGAGGACGTACTCGGCAACCAGCACGGCCCTCGGACGCTCGCCCCGCACTCCGCCGACGCGCCATGAAGATATGCTTCAT
>JBKKBW010000347.1:0-6645 GCA_046713635.1 Dehalococcoidia bacterium | reverse complement strand
GCCATAGAGCGCGACCTGGATGCGCGCGGAGTCGGCCTCGCACCACACGTTGGCGACGTCTATCGTCCAGTCGTTCGGCGAGGAGAGTTGACCTCCGTATCGTGTCAGCTCGCCGCCCGCCCCATCTAGCACTTGGACGGCTGGCTGCACGACGGCGAGGTCGCCAGCAGGCGCTAACCAACTTCCCGTGAATCGATATGAACTGCCAGGAACAACATCGATGGATTGGACGAGAACCGCTGAACCCGATTTGAGAGTGATAGCTGCGGCGTGATCAGCTTCGGTGGGATCATCAACGACCGAGAGTGTTCCGCCGAACACCTGCCAGGGCTCGCCGCCCGATTCGAAGTCCCCGTTCGCGAGCAACGCCGGGTCCGGCGCGTCGAACGAGAGCACCAGCGCGGATGTGAGCGCGCCGGCGGCGGCGAGCGCCAGGCCGAGGAGCAGGAGGCGCAACGGCGCCCGCCTTCCTTAGCGGGGCCTGCCGTATAAGCAGGTCAGAGCGGCATCCTTGCCGGACCGAAGGTTCCAGGGGAGCCGGATCCCGTCCTCCTGCTCTCCTGTCGTACCCGCGAGCTCGGGGCTCGCTGGCTAACGGCGCAGCTGGGTACGCCGGATGAATACGGTGTCACTGATCACGTGTGGCTCGTCATCGATGAGCGTCGACACACGTTTGTCACGGCCGATGGGCAGTCGCGTGACGTTCGCGACGCGGCGGCCCGCCTCGCGAGCGAGACGGCGCGCCATGATCTCCGTAATCGTGCCAGCCGCGACAACAGCGGCGGCACGCATGATGGCGCCCGGTACTCTTGGACGCCACGAAACGGGCAGCTGCTGAGCCCGCTTAAGAGGCAGCTGCTCGTCGCTAAGCGCCATGCCACAGTGCTTACAGAAGTTGTCATCGAGATCGCACACCGACACGCAGCGACCGCAAATGAGTGTCGAGACGTGTTGCACGTTTTCCACAGCGCGGCTATTATAGCCACTCCGTTACGTCGATTCAACGCAACTCGTATAGCCAGGATTACCGACGTATTGCGCATGCGTGTTAACGGTGTTGCCTTAACGCAATCGGAAGCGTATTATCGAACTGCAGGATGCAGAGTTCGTAAAGGAAAGGACCTCCTACCGAACGTCTGGCCTGTTTAGGCCCGTGTCAGGTCCCAGCCACCAGTCACCCTGACACGGGTCCCTCGAAATCGTTCCCAAGAACCTACCGTCCTGCAGTTACAAGCCGGTCGACTACGCGTGTGAGGTCGATACCTTGCGGGAGACCGCGGCCCGCACTATCGACGACGCGATGGCCATCGAGCGCAATCCGGCCTTCGGCGAAGGCGCCCAGCGTCGCGACGATGAGTGGGACCTCGCGCGCGGCGCCATGCTTGCGGATAGCGCGGAAGAGCGGGTCCTCGTTGCCGAGCGGGCGTGACTCGGTGCGCTCCCAATAGTCATCGAAGTCGGAGCCACGCAGTGTGTATGTGCAGTAGGCGACGACAGGCCCTCGATCGAGCTGCTCGGTGGCGAGGTGGACCATGACGCCGCTCCGCGAAGCGCCGGACACGATCAGCTCCTGAATCACCTCTTGCCAGGTGCCAACCGGGCCACCAGGCTCGGCGGGATGCAGATTGAGGAACGCATGGCGTCCAGACATCTCGGGCGTGAAGATGAGCATGTAGCCGGCCAGCACTCCAATGTCGAACTCGCGTGCATCGATAAGGTCCGCAACTGCGCGATCGTAATCGGCGCGCCAGGCCGGGAGCGGCTGGCCACGCTTCGAGAGCGCTCCCCCGCGCTCGCGCCGGAAAGCACGTGAAGACTTCGTGAGCAGCGGCACGTCATGCGACTCGACGAGATCAAGGAAGGCATCGGTATGCTCGTCCTCACCGCGCTCGCGATTACAGAAGACGAAGGCGATCTGTCCGTCCATCGTGCCTGCGCGGATCGCATCGAGTACGGCGTTGAACATGCGCCAGCGCTGCGAGCCCAGGCCAGCGCCCGTGGTGAACCAGCCGATACGGAGTGTCATGCTAGCGAGCGACGCGCCCACCGAGGTGAAGGCGCCAACGGATCTTCGCCCACGTGCTGAGGAAGTGGAAGCCAATAAACGACGAGCGACCCACGAGCTTGCCTTTGCCAAGCGCGACGAGGAAGTCGTTTGGGCTCTCGAAGGGCGGCATCTCGGTATAGGAGACACCTATCTCCCAGGGTGTATGCGCGTCGCTTGAAGCGCTCATGAGCTTGCCGTGTTGTTCGGCAAGCGCGCGTGACTTCTGGTTGTCGCCGGAGAAGACCGTGCGTGCGTTGAACACCTCGATGACATCGACGTCGTTCATGATGCGTAGCGCCGCTTCCTCCCTGAGTGGGGAGCGGCGCACGCGATCGTAGGGATGCGGAACGAGAACGAGACCTCCTTGCTCGCGAATAGCGCGAACGGTGTCTTCCGGCGTGAGTCCTTTGCGAATCGTTTCTTGCAGGAACAGACCGATGATCTCGCCTTCGCTCGACTTGATCTCCTCGGAAATGATCACGCCGAAGGCCGCTTCGCCACGCACGGCCAATGCGCCATCGATGTTGTTGTGGTCGCTGACCGCTACGCAGTCGATCGCAGCGCGTTGGTAGCGACGGACAAACGTCGGGACGGACGTGAGCGCATCACGGGAGAAATGCGTGTGGGCGTGAAGATCGACCTTCATGCTCGGCGTCCGGCAGCGAAGCGGCGAGCCGCTCGGCGGTCGGGGCTCACTGGTCCTCAAGTTCGAAAGCTTCGTCGTCTCCCGCCGTGTCCTCGCCCTCGAGCGGCACCTCCGCCAGGGACGGTTCGGCAAACGACTCACGCAGCTTGACGATGCGCTGCTCAGCTTTGTCGAGGATTTCCTGGCAGCGCTTAGCCAGCTCCATACCTTCCTCGAACAGCTCAATCGACTGCTCCAGGGGCAGGCCGCCGCGCTCTAGCTTTCCGACGGTCTCTTCGAGATGCTGATAAAGCTGCTCGAACGTCTGCGTGTCATGCTTGGTAGCCATCACACCTCCATCTTGAAGAGCGGCGCCTGTTCCTTGGCGATCGCGGCTTTGCGACGGCGCTTCTGATCTGGGACTGGCGCGCCCGAGTCGACACGAACCGGGAAGTCGCCATCGCGAACGCGGACGTTAAGCCGCTCAGCGACCGTCATGCCTTCTACACTGTCGACGACATGGCCGTCGCGCTGGACAAGCGCATAGCCGCGCTGCAGCGTTGCGTACGGATCGAGCGATCGCAATGCGAGCTGAAAGCCGTGCAGCCCCTTTTGAAATCCGCGTACCTGCTGCTCAACGCCGGTCAGCGCAGCACGCGTAAGGTCGTCGGCTTTCTGGCGTTCGAGGTTTATGCTCGGTGCGTAGCGCTCGAGCATGCTAGTCGCACGACGGATGAGCACATGCCCGCTTTCGATCTGACTCTGCACATTGGAGAGGAGCGTCCCAGCAGCGATGCTGAGCCGTACGGCAACCTCGGTTCGATCGGGTGCAACAAGCTCGGCGGCAGCGGAGGGCGTAGGCGCCCGAACATCGGCGACCAGGTCAGAGATGGTGGTGTCGGGCTCGTGGCCAACGCCGGAAACGACCGGAATCAGGCTGGCGAAGATGGCGCGCGCGACCTGCTCATCGTTGAACGCCCAGAGCTCTTCCAGCGAGCCGCCGCCTCGGGCGACGATGATGACATCGATGTCATCGCGGCGACCGAGTGAGTTGATCGCGTTCACGATGCGAGGCGCCGCATCAGGGCCCTGGACCGCGGTCGGAGCGAGCATGATCTCACCGAACGGCCAGCGGCGCTGCAGCACATGACAGATATCGTGGAAGACAGAGCCGGATGACGACGTGACGACCCCGATGCGGCGAGGAAAACGCGGCATCGGGCGCTTGCGCGCGGGGTCGAAGAGACCTTCCTCCTGGAGGCGAGCCTTGAGGCGCTCGAACTCCGCCTGGAGCGCGCCGACACCTTCCGGCTGGACGAAGTCAACGATGAACTGGAGTTCGCCTCGCGCCACATAGAAATCCATCTTTCCGTGCGCGACGACCTGGTCTCCATCGTCAAACGTGAAACCTGCGTTGCTGGACTTGAAGAGAACGGATCTCAGCTGTGCGTCGCTATCCTTCAGACTGAAGTACGTGTGGCCAGAAGGAAGGCGACGTAGGTTGGAGACTTCGCCGCTGATCCAGAGATCGCTCAGGAAGAGATCGCTATCGAGTAGCTCCCGCAGGTGGTTGGCGACCTGGCGGACGGCGTAGACCTGCATCGAGGTCAGTATAGAACGTGGGGGCGAAGTACGGGAGACGAGAGCCGCGAAGCTGCGGCGGACGCGATTTGAGTGCTACGAGGCTCGACTTTGCCCAACGGGCTCGTCGTGCCAACCCTAAATGCCAGATCCGGCGACCATACCGGCAATCACCTGCAGCACGATCAAGGCCACCATCGGCGTGATGTCCATCATTCCGACTCGAGGCACGATCTGCCGCAACGGCTGCAAGATCGGCTCCGTGATGGCGTCGAGCGCTTGCACGATCGGATTGCTGGGGTCCGGGCGGACCCAGCTCAGCAGCGCGCGAATTAGGATCGCGAACGACAGGAGCTGAAGCAGCGTCGCGATGATGCTGCCGATGCTATCGAAGCCGTAGCCTAACGTCATCCGCCTAGCTCCTTCGCTCGATCTCGTGCCGTAGCGATGGCGCGCTTGACGGCGCCTCGCAGGTCCGCGTCCTCCAGTACTTGTATGCCTGCCGCCGTTGTACCGCCCTTCGACGTCACCATGGCGCGCAGCTCGGCGGGCTGCTTTCCCGTCTCCCGCGCCAGCGCTGCAGAGCCAACGAGCGTCTGAATGCAAAGATCTGTGGCGACGTCGGACGGCAGCCCGACCGCGATCGCGGCGTCGATGAACGCTTCAAGGAAGAGAAAGACGTAGCCCGGCCCGCTGCCGTTCACCGCCGTCGCCATATCCAGGTACGACTCGTCCTCAACGAACAGCTCGCGCCCCATCGAGCCGAGCAGCGTCCTGACGTTCGCCCGTCCATCGTCTGAGACGACCGCGCTCGCGGCCCAGACGCTTATCGACTGGCCGACGGCCGCGGCTGTGTTCGGCATGGCGCGCGCAACGGCCGCGTGGCCGAGCTCGCGGCTGACGCGTTCAATCGGCACCCCGGCCATGATGGTCAGCGCTGTACAGTCCGCAGCGAACGCACCCCGCAGGCTGCTCGCCACATTCGAGAACTCCTGTGGCTTCACGGCTAGCACGGCGAGATCCGTATCCAGTACTGCGTCCGTATTGTTATCGGTCACTCGGACGCCATATTGCGCACTCAGCGCCGTCCGGCGCAGCAGCACCACGTCGCTGACCACAATGTCACTCGCCAGAGCAACACCCTGCTTCAACAGCGCGGCGATCATCGCCTCGCCCATGTAGCCGCCGCCGATGAAGCCGACGCGCATCCTTACGTCGGCGGCCTTTCGCCGAAAATCGCCCGGCCCAAGCGCACCATCGTCGCGCCCTCTTCGATCGCCGTCTCGAAGTCGTTCGTCATACCCATCGATAGCTCCTGCAAGCCGAGCGCGTCGCGAAGCTGTCGCAGCTCGCCGAACAACGGCCGTACGGTCTCGGGGTCGTCAGACAGCGGAGCGACTGTCATCAGACCGCGCACCTCTAGATGCGGTAGTTGAGCGATGGCGGACAGAGCCGGGGATACCTCCCTTAGCGCGAAGCCGAACTTACTCGCCTCCTGCGCAGCGTTCACTTCAAGGAAGATTGGCAGCCGTTCGGCGCGGCGGCTCAGCTCCTCCGCCAAGCGTAACGAATCGACGCTGTGGATGATAGCGAAGCGGTTCGCTGCCAGCTTCGCCTTGTTCGACTGCAGATGACCGATCAGGTGCCAGCGCTGCGTCATCCCCAGCCTCGCAAGCGCATCGATCTTCTCGATCGCCTCCTGCACCCGGTTCTCCCTGAAGTCGCGCTGCCCCGCCTCGAACGCCTCGGCCACCGCCTCCGCGCTGAAGCCCTTACTGACCGCAATCAGCGTCACCTCGTCCGGCGGCCGCCCCGCGCGATCGCACACCGCCTCGATGCGCCCTCGAACAGCCGCGATGTTCTTCGCAATGCTCATGCGATCAGGATAGCGTTCGGTGATACGAGAAGGGGCGCGGTCCTTCGACCCCACCCCTTCGTTGCTGACAAGCTGAGATGCTGCTTGTCTCCCTCTGGCGGAAACAGCTACCAACAATCGTGGTAATACTGCTTCACCTGGTTGAGGATATCATCCACACGCTGTAGCCCGTCACCCGCATGGAGGTTCCAAGGATGCGCCGCGCCTTCGGGCAGCACGCGGTCAGTGTCGGAGTTGTAGTTCGGGTTTCCACGTCGATGTAGTACTGGTCGACAACCAGAAGCACGTCATCGATCCGGTTCATATGATCGTGTGTCGGGTTGAAGTAGTCGCTTGGGTTCTGGTCGTCGCGCAGACCTCCCGATAGCTCGCTGCCCGGCTCGGTCTGCTGCTCGCGCGCATCGGTGCAGCCATCGCCGTCTATGTCAGGGCCGTATCCCCAAGTGCCGGGCCCCAGGTTGATAGAGCACGACGGGCAATCGGCGTAGGCTCGGATGGTCACGCTCTCACCCGGGT
>JBKKBW010000346.1:0-3364 GCA_046713635.1 Dehalococcoidia bacterium | reverse complement strand
TCGCTCGAAGATGCCCCCGCGCTGATAGAACGGCTTCTTCCCGTGCAGAAGCTATCTGCGGAGTCCTTCAAAGAACAAGAGGCCCGCCAGAACAAGACGCTCACAGCACTTGGCAGTTACTGGAAGGGCCGCAAGCCTCTGATCTTGACCAAGGCTTGCATTCTCGGTTGTCTGCTCCCCGCGACTGACGACCCGGCGCGCGACCTCGCAATCTTCGAGCAGCTGATGGCGATGGACGATGAGTCCTTCGTCGTGCGACGGAAGCGGCGCCCCAGCCCGAAAGAGATCCTCCAGACACTCCCAATTGAGCGCATTGCCGACTATTTTGTTGTGGCTCCGGACGGTGTGCTGCCTGCATCAGCCCCAGTAGACTGGTCGAATTCCGACTACGCCAAGGTCAAGGTCGCTCGGCGCAAGGATATCGCCTCGACCGAGTGGCGCAAGCTCGAGGCGCAGATGCTGCCCCGCGTGCCTTACCGCGAGCTGGTGGAAGAAGCGCGGCGGCCCGAGGAGCTCATAGACACGGTTCATGAGCACATCTGGATCGACGTCAACCAGCACCTCGGCACCAGCGCGCATTCGTTCCCTGAGCTGTTAGAGCAGCTCGGCATCATGCGTTTCGGCCATCGTCCTCGTGTTGCAGACACATTCTGCGGTTCTGGGCAGATCCCCTTCGAAGCAGCGAGGCTCGGCTGCGACGTTTACGCGTCTGACCTCAACCCGGTTGCGTCCATGCTCACTTGGGGCGCTTTCAATATCGTTGGCGGTTCCTCCGAAAGCCGAAAGAGACTTGCAGCCAGCCAAGCCATACTCTATGAGGCCGTTCGCAATGAACTTGATCAACTTGCTATTGAGGCAGATGGAGAGGGATGGCACGCCAAGGCCTTTCTCTACTGCGCTGAAGTTCGCTGTCCAAACACCGAGTGGATGGTGCCGTTGCTACCTACGCGCTTAATCAGTGGTGGGGGTCGTGCATACGTTCAGCTGCGTCCAGATCCAAAACGAAAAAGGTACGACATCATCATTTGTTCTGGGGCTAACGATGAAGAACTGAAGGCAGCAACCCAAGGCACCGTTGTCCGGGAAGGAAGGTTCAGCGAGGCATCCTTGAGTCATTCGGTTGATGGCGTGAACTACAAGACCAAAATCTCCACATTACGCGGCGACTACGAAAAGGCCGACGGAACAACCGGTAACCGCCTTCGCATGTGGGGAAAGCACGATTTCAAACCTGCTCCGGACGACATCTTTCAGGAGCGCCTCTACTGTGTGCAGTGGATCCGGTCCAAGCGGAAAGGTCAAGGTGACGAGTACGAATTTCGAGCCGCCACACCAGAGGATCTCGAGCGCGAGTGCGCCGTCGAAAGGATTGTCGCCGAGAACTTGAATGAATGGCAGGCCCAAGGCTTTGTGCCGGATATGCGCATTGAGCCAGGTGGGCCACCGCGGTATGAGGGGCTCAGCCTCATTCGGGCTCGCGGTTGGACGCACTGGCACCATCTTTTCAATCCAAGGCAATTGCTAACCGGTGCCCTAATCAACCAACACTCGTCGGCGGCTGAGAAGTTCGCTTTCTCGCAGGTTATCAGCATGAACTCGCGACTGAGTCGCTGGAACGCCCTCAGCGGCGTCGGTCAAACGGCCGGCACATTCGATAACCAGGCACTCAACGTCCTGTACAACTACGGGTGCCGAGGTATCCGTTTTCTTGAAAGTGCGATTGAGCAAGCTTATATGTCCTTCCCGCTCCTTCCCTCGCTAGAGCTTCGCGTGGAGAGTGAAGCAGCGGACCAATTTCGTGGATCGACTGATATTTTCGTGACTGACCCACCTTATGGCGACGCGGTGAAATATGAGGAGATTCTTGACTTCTTCATCGCCTGGCTGCGTAAGAACCCGCCTGCTGAGTTTAGTAAGTGGGTGTGGGACAGCCGTCGCGCACTTGCCATCAAAGGCGAGGATGAGAACTTCCGGCGCGGTATGGTTGCCGCCTACCGAGGGATGACCGAGTGCATGCCAAACAACGGTCTCCAGGTCATCATGTTCACCCACCAATCGGGCTCGATCTGGGCAGACATGGCGAACATCGTCTGGGCATCGAACTTGCAGGTTACCGCCGCCTGGTACGTAGTTACCGAGACCGAGAGCGCTCTACGCGAGGGAAGCTACGTCAAGGGCACGGTCTTGCTCGTCTGCCGCAAGCGAACCGGAGTCTCGAAGACCACCCGCGACGACCTTGCGTGGGAAATCCAGGAAGAGGTCGCGTCACAAGTCGCCTCGTTGACTGGACTCAACCAGGAAGCCAAAGGACTCTACCGCGATGAGAATGTCTTCGAAGACGCAGACATTCAGATGGCGGGGTACGCCGCCGCATTACGCGCGCTCACGCGGTACGCGACGATCGACGGCCATGACATGACCGCGGAAGCGATTCGCCCTCGCGTGAAAGGGACGATGAGCTTTGTCGACGAACTGATCGCGTTCGCTGTTGATACCGCTAACCAATGCCTGGTGCCACAAGGCATCGGTAAGCATCACTGGGACAGGCTGACCAGCGCCGATCGCTTCTACATCAAGATGCTAGACATGGAGGCGCGCGGAGCCAAAACGCTCGACAATTATCAGAACTTCGCGAAGGCGTTCAAAGTCCGTGACTTCAAGTCACTTCTTTCCAGTCACAAGGCTAACGACGCGCGGCTCAAGAACGCGATCGACTTCGGGCGCTCCGAAATGAATGAGGCTTCCGAATTTCACCAATCGGTACTTCGCGCAGTGCTTTACGCACTCATGGAGCTGCAGAAGGACGTTGACAGCAGCGAGGTTTTGGCCCATTTGACTCTCAACGTTCCGAACTATTACGGCGACATGACACAGCGTGAATTGGCCGTCGAACTCGCTGACTACATGGCCAAACGCCTCGATATGCTGCGGCCCGCGGAAGCTAGTGCCGCCCGGGTGCTTTGCCAACTCATGAGGAACCAACGCCTGGGCTAAGCGAGGGCCGATTGTGTCTGACATCAACCGGTTCTCATCACGTCGACAACGTCTCGACCACGCATTTCTAAGTGCTGCCCTCAAGGATGCGAGGTCGTACAAGCGCATCGCGGGCTACTTCCGCAGCTCGATTTTCGAGCTCGTCGGTGAGGAGATCGCGACTATACCGAGCGTGCGGATCGTCTGTAACAGCGAGCTCGACGCTCGGACGTAGCGGTCTCGCAGCACGTTCGCGAGACTGCGCTCAAGGAACGCTGGAACGAAGCCCCGTCCGAGGTGGAGGCGCTCCTACACCGCGAACGCTATCAACGCCTGCATGACTTGCTAACCAGTGGTCGCGTCGAGATCCGTGTTGTACCTAAGGACGGGG
>JBKKBW010000345.1:0-5707 GCA_046713635.1 Dehalococcoidia bacterium | reverse complement strand
TCGCCGTTGCGGATCTTGATGTTGAATCCGCACTCTGGGTTAACGCAGGCCCAAGCCTTGTAGTGAATCGGTGCTCCCTGTCCACCAAAGTCTGATAAGGGCACCAAGTCCCCTACCTTGCAGCGCTGGCACTTCGGAAGGTTTCCCAACTCCACGGCATCCTCCGCACTCGACCCTAGCCTGGGCTACGCAGGCCTCGCTACAGGAGGCGCTCACCGTCTGGCAGGAAGGGGTAGTGGGGAGTATATCAATACCCCTGTTTGCGGCCTCGGTAGAGTTGCCTATTTCTCATTCTAGTTAACATATTCTTAATCGCCGCTTATGCGGGAGTTATCCTCGCTGGAGGACGATAGCCATAAGGCGGGCCACTCGACGCCGCAAGGTGAGACCGAGCTGAGCTTGGAGGCAGGGAGCCTGGGGTGTTCCGCCTTCTCCAACCCGTATTGACGCTCCCCCGACCGCGTTATAGTGGATAGGAACTGGCGCCGACGAACGCGCCGGGGAAGGACGCAGTAGCCGAATGGCCAACACCATCCTTGTCGTAGACGACGAAAAGAACATCGTTCAGCTCGCCCGCCTCTATCTCGGCAACGAGGGTTTCAGGGTCGAAGCCGCCTTTGACGGCGCCCAAGCGATCGAAAAGGCCCGTACCGTCCGGCCCGACCTCATTGTGCTGGACATCATGATGCCAGAGATGGACGGCCTCTCCGTCTGCCGGGAGCTTCGTAAGACGAGCAACGTCCCGATTATCATCCTCACCGCAAGGGGCGATGACGTCGACCGTGTCGTCGGGCTTGAAATCGGTGCGGATGACTACGTGACGAAGCCCTTCAACCCTCGCGAGTTGGTCGCACGAGTAAAGGCTGTCCTGCGACGCTCCCAACAGCAGATGCCGACGCAGGCGGTACTAGAAGTCGATGGCCTCCGGCTTGATGCCGACCGGCGCGAGGTCACACTCGAGGGCGAACAGATCACACTGCGCGCTAAGGAGTTCGATCTGCTGTCTGCGTTCATGCGGCATGCTGGCATCGTCCTCGATCGCGAGCGACTGCTACAACTCGTCTGGGGCGCTGACTACTACGGCGATACCCGCACGATAGATGTGCACGTGGCGTGGCTGCGCGACCGTCTGTCCAACGCGAAGAACGTGAAGATACAGACGGTCTGGGGCGTCGGCTACAAGCTGGTGGTGGACGCGGATGCCGAAAAGCCTTAACTCCCGCCTTCTAATCGCCTTCGCGTTCGTCATTGTGCTCACGCTGGCGATCTCGGCGATAGGCACGTTGATCCTGCTGCGCAACAAACAGGAGGCGGCAGCCGAGGAGCGCGTTGGCCGCCTCGCCGAACCGATCACGCTCGATGTTGCATTGCTGGAGCAAGCCAATGTCTCCCAGGGAGACATCGAGAACGCCGTCAACAATTACTCAGAAAGCTTTGACGTGCGCATTCTCGTCGTTGATGATGATGGCGTGGTTGTTGTCGACACAGACAACCAACTCGCGGGTTCCACGGTAGACCAGTTCAAGGACCCGAGCCTAGATGTGACGACACGCGGCAACGCCCGCTTTCGCAAGGCCAACTTCGAGGCGGACGGCGAGCAGTTTGTTCTCTTCGCCCCACCAGAGGAGAGCCTCAAGGTGCCCTCCGAGCATCTAGCGGAGCTACAGGCAACGATCTTCGAACTGTACGCTGCCGGCGGCCTCTCTGAAGAAGACTTAGCAAACCTATTGCGAGGGCTGCGGAACCGGCCCGACACGCAGCGCACGATCCCCCTCCCCGATCTCCGGCCGGTCGTCGCGGTTCCTAGCAGCGAGCTGACCTCTGCCTGGCAGGACCTGGTACCGCAGTTCGCCATCGCCGGGGCGATTGCCCTGCTGGCATCAGCAGCCGTCGCGACACTCATCTCGCGTTCCGTTACCCAGCGACTCGGCAGGGTTACGGAAGCTGCGCAGGAGATGGCGAAGGGCAACTACAACCAGCGTCTTGACCTTCAAGGCGAAGATGAAGTCGGACGCCTTGCACACGCGTTCAACGTTATGGCGAAGCAGGTCGGTGGGTCGGACCAGATGATGCGCGATCTGCTCGCTAACGTTTCGCATGAGCTCAAGACGCCTCTGACCTCCATTCAGGGGTTCTCGCAGGCCATCGAGGACGGTGCAATAGGCTCGCCAGCAGAACAGCAGCAGGCTGCGCGGATCATCAATGAAGAAAGCCAGCGAATGCGCCGCCTGGTCGACGATCTGATTGAGCTATCGCGTCTCGAATCGGGCCAAGTAGTAATGCAGCATGAACCCATCGATATGGAGGAGCTGCTCCGCGGCTGCGCCGAACGCTTTGCGTGGCAGCTCAGGGAGTCCGGCGCGGAGCTACAGCTCGATGTGTCTCAGCTCCCTTCTTTGGAGGGTGATGGTCACCGTCTGGAGCAGGTGTTCACAAACCTGATCGACAACGCCGTCCGTCACACGCCAAAGGGCGGCCACATTACGGTGAATGCTGCCGCTAATAACGGAGCTGTCCGCGTCGGCGTGCGCAACACCGGGTCGTACATCCCGCCGGATGAGCTGTCGCGCGTATTCGAGCGATTCTTTCAGCACGATCCTGCCCGAACGCGGGGCAGCGCGGGCGCGGGGCTTGGCCTTGCGATCGTGACCGAGGTCGTTCAGGCACACAGAGGAACGATCAGTGCTACAAGCGATGAGACTGAAGGCACTGAGTTCGTTGTGACCCTACCTACCAGCAAGAAGGACGGGCGCTAGCTCGGCCTCGCTGGTCCTGCAGCACGCTCAAGCTGGATGAACATTGGGGGCGCAGCGCCTGTCAAGCGCTTTATCGAGCCCCGACGTTTAGCGCTCCGGGTGGTGCAGTAGCCAGTACTCTAGAGCGTCGTTCAGGGCCAGCCACGATGCTTCGATGATGTCGGTTGAGGCGCCTACGGTGCTCGCCAGACGATCAGCATCGCTCGACTCGATGAGCACCCGGACGGACGCGCCCGTTCCCGCGGCGGTATCGATTATTCGTACCTTGTAGTCGACTAACTTGATCGCTTCTAGTACCGGATAAAACGTCACAAGCGCCTTCCGGACGGCCGCATCAAGGGCGTTTACGGGCCCGTTTCCCTCCGCAGCCGTCTGGATCATCTCATCGCCGACACGCACCTTCACCATTGCCTCGGCTTGCATCTCCCGGCCGTGATCCTCGAGGCGCGTGGCGCGCCGCTCGATGATCCAGAAGTCGACCAATTCGAACGGCTGCTCGTAGCCAGGCAGCGACCGGCGAACGAGCAGTTCGAACGAGGCCTCGGCGCCCTCGTACTGGTAGCCACGGCTCTCCTGCTCCTTCACCAGTTCCAACACAAGGCGGGCGTCGTCGCGCGTCAGCTCCTTCTCGAGGCCTGGTATGCGCATCTTCTCCAGCAGGCCGGTGCTTCCGCCCAACTCCGAAATCAGCAGCGCCTGCTGATTGCCGACGGCTTCAGGCTGGATGTGTTGGTACGACGACTCGAACTTGATCACTCCAGCCGCGTGGTAGCCGGCCTTGTGCGCGAAGGCGCTGACGCCCACGTATGGCTGGTACGGGTTCGGCACCATGTTTACGATTTCGCTGACGTAGTGCGAAACTTCCGCGAGCCGCTTGAGTTGTTCGTCAGTGACAACATCCATACCCATTTTGAGCTTGAGATTCGCGATGATGCTGAGCAGATCGGCGTTGCCACATCGTTCGCCGTAGCCGTTTACACATCCCTGTACTTGCAGGCAGCCTGCCTCAACGGCGGCTAACGTGTTGCCAACAGCTAGCCCGGCGTCGTTGTGCGTATGGATGCCGAGCGGGACGTCTACAGCATTGCGCGCCGCCTGGATCGCTTCGACTAGCTTGGCTTGAATCGTGCCGCCGTTTGTATCGCAGAGAATAATGCAGTCGACGCCGGCCTTCGCGGCTGCGGTGAGACACTGAAGCGCATAGCCTGAATCTGAAAAGTACCCATCGAAGAAGTGCTCCGCATCGAAGAACGCTGTCCGGCCGTTGCTCTTCAGATATCGAACTGTGTCTGAAATCATGGCGAGGTTCTCTTCGCCGGTTGTCTCGAGCACCTCGCGAACGTGTACATCGCTCGCCTTGCCTACGATAGTGACAATCTGCGTCTCGGCGCCGAGCAGGACAGGCAGGCTCTCGTCGTCTTTGGCGTCGACACCGGCCCGCCGAGTGCTCCCAAACGCGACGACCTGCGCGTTCCGTAACTGGAGTGATTTCGCGCGCTCGAAGAACTCGGCGTCCTTAGGGTTGGAACCCGGATAGCCACCTTCGATGTAATGGACGCCCAGTTCGTCGATTTTGCGGGCGATCTTGAGCTTGTCTTCAACCGAGAGTGAAATGCCCTCCATCTGGGCGCCGTCTCTCAGCGTCGTGTCGTACAGTTGGACCTGCATGTGGGGAACCTCCGAAACTGTGGCCTTCTTGCGAAGGGCCGTGAACTAGGCGATCGGCGAGGAGGCGTCGCCAATCACCCGCCCCCGACAGATATGTCGGGGGCTTGAGATGACCTCCAGGATGCTCTCCAGGTTGGATGAGCCGCGGTTCATAGCTCCGTCACGATAACACACGGCGCCGCTCAGGCGGGAGTAGGTGATTTGCCTACTTCGCGCTGCTTTGTGGCTCGCCCGATTCGTTGGAGCCCGGACCGGGCTCCGGCAGCTCGCACATTCATCAGCCGGGCTGCCCGAGATTCCCACAACAGTTGCGGGGTGGCACGCCAAACCGGCGCCTGTAGTTACGCAACGCCATGGCGAGCTTTGTGAAGAACGGAAGATCCGACTCGCTCCAGTTGGTGATCGCGTCGCGCAAGCTTGGGCGAATGCGCGGAGACCTGTCTTCCTCTGCGCACAGGTACAAGTGTTCGGTAGGAATCAGTTCGCCGCGCACCGGATCGAACGCCAGTCCAAGAATCTCAAGACTCGTCACGCCCAGAACGGCGATGTCGCCTTCATTCCCCTGAATGACAGGTACCGTCCCGCGGCTTCCGTTGATCTCTATGTAGGCAAGTCCTTGTTCGCGTTCGAGCACTCGCCCATCAGCGGTACGCAACCGGCGCGTGACCTCTCCTTGCAAGGCAAGGCGCTCCCACACATCGTTTGGGAGGACGGTGAACGTCGCGCCGGTATCGACAAGGAGTTCGAGCGGTTCACGCTTCTCGTGCTCAGTCGCACTGGCAACGGTAACGACCGCTTTGAGAGCGCCCATCGATCAGCCCTTCGCCGCAGCGAGCTTGCCTTTCGTGAACTCAACCAGGCCGCCCGCGTTTATGATCTCCATCATGAACGGCTCGTACGGCTTCGCAACGAAGACCTCTTCAGTGGTCAGGTCGCGGATGGTCCCAGTCGAAAGATCGATGTCTAACTCGTCTCCAGCTTCAATCGCGTCGACCGCCTCGGGGCACTCGAGCACCGGCAGTCCGAGGTTAATCGAGTTACGGAAGAAGATGCGCGCGAAGCTCTTCGCAATGACTGCGCTGACGCCTGCGCCTCTGATGCTTATGGGGGCGTGCTCGCGCGACGACCCGCAGCCGAAGTTCACACCGCCTACAATGACGTCCCCGTCTCGCACGCGCTTCACAAACTCGCGGTCTGCGGTCTCCATGCAGTGCATGCCAAGCTCGCGCTCGTCGGTCGTCACCAGATACTGTGCCGGGATGATCTGATCGGTATCAATATGG
>JBKKBW010000344.1:0-1233 GCA_046713635.1 Dehalococcoidia bacterium | reverse complement strand
TCCCAGGACCCTACCCCTGTAGCCTTACGGGTGACGAGTATCTTCCGGCCTGAAGACGGCACCTGGAAGCTCGTACATCGTCATGCCGATCCGATAACCTCTGCTCAACCCGCCCAGTCAGTGATTCAGCGCTAGGAGCGCGCGCCGCTTGTGGTGCGAGAACTTTTCGCATTTGTACATGTGCGCGAACCCTAGCCATGCGAGGAGTTAGGTGATGCTGCTCTTCCTTCCGTTCATACCGATCCTCTTCTTCTTCTCTGTCATCTTTGGCGGTATCGCGTTCGGCCTCGTCGTCACAGGCGGCCCAGACGAGTGCGCCGCTGGTGGCAGCGATCCCATCGTGTTCAGCCAGGCAAACGCCGACTCGTTCCAGCAGAAGTGGGACGCGTTCGACGCGGCGCTTGACGGCGGTTCGCCGGCTTCGGTCACGTTCACTGAGAGCGAGGTCAGCTCACGCGCCTGGTGGGTGGTCGTCGACGAAGCAGAGGAAGCCGATGACATCTTCGAGGGCCCTCGCGTCTGCCTGCACGACGGCTACGGTGAAGTGAGCGCTACGCTCGACCTGCCCGGCTTCCTCGACGTCAAGATGAAGGCGCGCGGAACCGCCGAGATCACAGACGAGCTCGTAGTCGATATCGATGACCTAGACATTGGCAACGTCCCTGGCTTCTTGTCGGACTGGCTCAACGCAGAGGACATACGAGGCGACTTGACCGACCAGCATCTGGAGCACAACTATACCCTCACGCTGCGTGAGGGCGAGGCCCGCGTGGACGGCACGCCGTAGCGACGCCGTGCGCGGTACAGCGCGTACAGGACATCCTGCACGCTGTTGATTCGTACTTCCACGATTGCGCGTAGACAACACTATCTCGTCTTAGTGTCATGTCCCCTTGTACACTTCCAGGCGGGCAGTCAACGGACGGCTTCGCATCTCGCAGACTGGGAAGGAGCCCTCCCACGCCTGGGCGCTCGCACCACCACAACCTGCAAGGAGGGGTAGTCCGCGCTGGTATCTTTGGGCTGAGTGACGGCCTACTCTCGAACGTGTCGTTAATCCTCGGGGTTGCAGGAGCCGATCCGGCGCCGGAGGTCGTGCGACTAGCGGGTCTCGCTGGGCTCGTTGCCGGCGCGTTTTCTATGGCGGCTGGCGAGTATGTGTCGATGAGCGCGCAGGTCGAGCTAATCGCCAGAGACGTGGAGGTGGAGCGAACCGAGCTGTCTGAGGAGCCC
>JBKKBW010000343.1:0-3452 GCA_046713635.1 Dehalococcoidia bacterium | reverse complement strand
GCTCTCCGGCGACCAGCGCAAGCGCTTCCCGCGAGGCGGCATTACCCCCTTCTGGAACATCTATAAGGCCAGCGACGACAAGTTCTTTGCTGTCGCGATGCTGCTCAATCGCGGCTGGGGCGAGACGTGCGCCGTCATCGGCCGGCCGAACCTGGAGCAGGACGACCGCTTCCTGCACTTCCGCGACCGCGTCGATACGAACGCGACGCAACTGATCGAGGAGTTCGATCAGGCGTTCGCCGAGCGCCCGGCCGCCGAGTGGGTCGACAGGCTGAACACAGCCGGTGTCTTCGCCGCGCCCGTGAACGACTACAGCGACCTGCGGGACGACCCGCAGGTGCGCGCGAACAACTACATCGTCGACGTGCCGCGCGCGGATGGCCCGCCGATCCCCATGGTCCCGACGCCGGTACAGCTCAGCAAGACGCCCGTCGTGCTGCGGTCAGCCGCCCCTGAGCTGGGTCAGCACACCGAGGACGTGCTCCTCGCCGCAGGCTACACGTGGGCGGAGATCGAAGCGCTGCGCAGCGAAGGCGTCATCGGCGTGCGGCACGAGCCTTGACTCGCCGCTAGCACGCCTCTCGTCGCCGGCACGAGCGGTAGCCTGCGCCTACGCCTTGCTCTCCTCCGCTTCCTCGGTTGCGGCGGCAAGGTCTGCTACCCGTGTCTTGTGTTGCATCTCGGCCAGCTCAGTATCGTTCGCTTCTTCCATTCCTAGATGGCGTTGAATTTCGGTCAGGAGCGTCATGACCTTCGTAATCTCACGCTCGGCGATCAGACTAACCTGCAGGTCGACCTTGGCCCGCTTATCGGCCTCCTTGCCCTGCTGGTTCTGGCTGATAAGCACGAATGTAGAGAGGAAGATAGCTTCCAGCGAAACAATGATGGTCAAGAGGCCGAAGGGCGGCGGATCGAACGGAATGACGCCAAGCACGTTCACGCCGATCCACCCTGCAAACAAGGCGACGTGCAGCCAGACGAAGACCATGCTGCCTGCGAATGACGCTACGAGATGAGCGAGCCGGTCGCTGAAGCCGATGGCGCGCTGCGCGCTCTCGTCCAGCTCGGCAACCTGAGCAACGCTCTCGTGGCTATGAGCCTCCAGCAGTGTTTGCTCGGGCGCAGGGCGTTGTCCTGGAGGGCCGTCTGCGCGTCCGGCCGCTCCTGGAAGATCTCGTGCAATAGCCATGCCTCTATTGTCAGGCATGCAACGCCGCAATCCGGACTCGGCGTGTTGCGATCTTCTAACAGTCGATGCGCCTCGAAGCCGAGGGGCCCCTACCGGCTGGCTGGCTTGCGCTCCCACAGCGCTATCGCAATCATGGCTAGGCGATCATGATCTCTACGTCCCCTCTCCCCGTGGGAGAGGGGTCAGGGTGAGGGGAAGCATGCCACAACCTAAGTTCTTCATCCCAACGGGTGCGTGGAACGTACGCGCGGGCATCTCGCCGCAGCAGGTGCTGGACGCCGCGCGCAAGGCTGACGCCTCCGGCATCGATGGCATCTTCGCCGGCGACCACGTGACGTTCTACGGCAACGGGAACGACGGTCTGATCTGCCTCACGGCCGTCGCCGCGGTCACCGAGCGCGTCGAGCTGATGACCAGCGTCTATCTGCTCGCGCTGCGCCACCCGACGCCCGTCGCGTTGCAGTGCGCGATGGTCGATCAGCTCTGCCTGGGCCGCTTCATCCTCGGCGTCGGCATCGGCGGCGAGGATGCGAACGAATGGTCGGCCTGCGGCGTCGACCCGAAGACGCGCGGCCGCCGCACCGACGAGTCGCTCGCGATCATGCGCTCGCTCTGGACGAACGACGAGACGACGTTCGACGGCAAATACTACAAACTCGATAAGGTGCGCATGCAACCCAAACCGTTCCGCGATGCCGGCGTCACCGTGCACATCGGCGGCCGATCCGACGCGGCGCTCAAGCGCACAGCCCGCTTCGGCGACGCGTGGATGTCGATCTGGGTGTCCGCGCGACGCATGGCAGAAGCGGGCGAGCGCATCGCCGAGCTAGCGACGGAACAGGGCCGCGACCCGAACGCGATCACCAAGGGCATTCAGCTCTGGCACTCTGTCGTGCTGGACGGCAACAGGGGGGCCGCCAAGGAGCGGCTAGCGCGTCGCATGCAAGGCTTCTACCAGATCCCATACGAGCGCTTCGAGCGCTACTCGCCCGTCGGCACCCCCGAGGAGATCGCAGAATTCATCGCGCCCTACCTCGAGGCGGGCTGCACGCACCTGAACCTGCTCGCGGTGCAAAGCGATCCGGACGAAACGGTGGACGCGGGCCTCGCCGTGAAGAACGCTGTTGCAAAGATGTTCGGGAGGTAGAAGAGACATGGCCAAACAAGACTGGACAGCCGTCGCCAACACCGTCGGCCCGGAATTCGCCGAGTGCGCCGCCAAACATGACGAAGGCGACGAGTTCGTCGCACATCACTACGATGCACTTAAGGAGCATGGTCTGATATCCGCGGCCGTGCCGGAGGAGCTCGGTGGCGGCGGCGCTTCGTTGGAAGACTTATGCGGCACGCTGCGCACGCTGGCGCACTACTGTAGCTCGACGGCGCTCGCGCTCTCAATGCACACGCACCTCGTCGCAGTGACGGCCTGGCGCTGGCGAACACAGCAGGCGCCCGTCGAGGGCCTGCTCAAGCGCGTCGCCGAGGAGAAGATCGTCCTCGTCTCGACGGGGGCGCGGACTGGCTGGACGGTTCGGGGACCGCCGAGGCTACCGAAGGCGGCTACCGTATCTCGGCCCGCAAGATCTTCTGCAGCGGCGCTCCTGCAGGAACGCTGCTCATGACGACCGCGGTCGAGGAGAAGGACGGCGTCCGGACCGTCATGCACCTGCCTGTTCCTCTGACCGCAGACGGCGTCTCGATCCTCGACACCTGGCACACGATCGGCATGCGGGCGACCGGCTCCAACGACATCCAGATCGAGAACGTATTCGTCCCGGACAGTTCCGTCTCGGTGCGACGCCCTGCCGGTGTCTGGCACCCATCGATACACACGGTCGCGATGATCGCGCTGCCTCTCATCTACTCCGTATACACCGGTGTCGCGGAAGCGGCTCGCGACCTCGGCATGCAGTTTGCCACCAAGAAACGTGACGACGTCCTCGTCCAGGCCCAGGCGGGCGAGATCGATAATCAGCTCATGGCGGCGCGCGTAGCCCTGCGCGAGATGATCGACATCGGCATGACAAGCCAGCCGGGTGAGGAGACGACAAACAAGACACTCATGTGCCGCACACTGGTAGCACGCGCCGCGCTAAGTACGGTCGAGAAGTCGTTCGAGCTGGCGGGCGGAGCGGCGTTTTATCGGAAAGCCGCCATGGAGCGTCTCTTCCGCGACATTCAGGGTGCGCGCTTCCACCCCGTGCAAGAGATGCCGCAACGGCAGTTCACAGGCCGGGTCGCACTCGGCCTACCGATCGAGTAG
>JBKKBW010000342.1:0-1905 GCA_046713635.1 Dehalococcoidia bacterium | reverse complement strand
ATCCAGGTTTACGTCCGCAGCTTCGGGGCACGGGAAAGACTCGAGCAGATCTACGGCGTATTGAAGTATGAGAAGCGCGTCGAGGCTGTCCTGGGCTTCGTCGCAATTCACATTACCAGGGGACTCTTCGGCAACCCGAAGCTCCGCGCACGAGTACGCGCCTGTCGTCATCGGTCCAGGTCGTGCCCCGAACAATGGTCTACCACCACCATCGGCGCAAACCATCTCACGCTGACCAACGCTGTTCGGGAGCCTTGCAGTTAGTGTGAGGCGAATCGTCGAGGACTCTCCCTGACTCAGTTCCCCGCCGCCCAGCGGACGCCACTCCGGATGACTGTACTGAGCAGTCCGACCAGTCCACGAAGGATTGGCCGATGCGAATTCGAGGATGGACTGTCGCCCGAATGCGCCTTTGGCGACGCATCGCGGCCCAGACTGGCCGGGTGGGTTGTCCCAGCAAATCCCTTTTGACGCGAGAGCGTGAACTTCTTGCAGCGAAAAGTCACTCGTGTTTCGGAGACGGGCAGTGCAGTCAAAGCGCACGCCCACTGCGACCACAGCCGGACAGTCTACTTGCGCGTTGAAACTCACATCGGCTTCAGCAACTCCGATGTCAAGAGTCACCTCCTCCCCCTTGGAAAGTGGCACGTCAAGGTTTAGGGCGTTTGGAGGAGAGCGTCCGGTGGGACAGCCGATGCCGCGGATTGAACCCGAAGCGGTGGTAACGAGCCAGCTAGGTGCCATTGTGATGCACACGTTAACAGCTTTCTGCGGCGGAATGTCTGCAATGGTAAAGCCTCCATCACTTCCAGTAGGGATCAGAACCGAAGGGGCTGGATTGCACGTGTCAGGAATTACAGGATCGGGTACGCACTCGGAACGGTTGTCGTAGAGTGCGACGTCCCACGACGCGATCCCGGCATCGGCTGTGTCTCGAACGCCGTCCAAGTCACTGTCATGCCAGACTTGGCCTGTGATGCTAGACGGCGCCTCGCCGTGAGCCGGGTAACGTATTCCTAGTCCCGCGGCGCAGGCTGCGAGGAGGAGGATGACAACTGCCTGAAGCTTTGCCGGCAAAGCGAGGTTATTCTAGCAGCCTGACCGACCACGGTGCGGGTGCGCGAAAATACCCTTCGCTTCGCTCAGGGTGACACGCGGTCATGCGACGGCGCCTGCTTATACACCCGCCGCCACCTTCGTGCGGCCCGCCATCGTCACGTAGTCACGCTGTTCGGGCCCGAGGTAGATCTGGCGCGGCCGGGCGATCTTCTGCTCCGGATCGAGCAGCATCTCTTGCCACTGTGCCACCCATCCCGCCGTACGCGGTATCGCAAACAGCACGGGGAACATCTCCGGCGGGAAGCCCATCGACTGGTAGATGATGCCCGAGTAGAAGTCGACGTTCGGATAGAGCCGGCGCGTGATGAAGTACTCGTCCTCGAGCGCGATCTTCTCTAGCTCGAGCGCGATGTTCAGCAGCGGATTGCGCCCCGTCACCTCGAACACCTCGTGCGCCATGCGTTTGATCACAGCCGCGCGAGGATCGTAGTTCTTGTACACGCGGTGGCCAAACCCGAAGAGCAGCGTGTCGCCTTCCTTCACGCGCTGAATGAACGCCGGTATGTTCTGGACGGAACCAATCGCCGTGAGCATGCGGAGCACTTCTTCGTTCGCGCCACCGTGCAGCGGCCCGTAGAGCGCCGCCGTCGCCGCCGCCATCGCTGAGTACGGGTCGGGGTGGGAGCTTCCGACGGAACGCATCGCATTCGTGCTGCAGTTCTGCTCGTGGTCGGCGTGGAGGATAAACAGCAAGTCGAGCGCGCGCTCCAGCACCGGGTCAGGATGGTACTTCGTTTCGGACATGCGGTAGAGCATGTTGAGCAGGTTGCCCGTGAAGCTTAGATC
>JBKKBW010000341.1:0-4769 GCA_046713635.1 Dehalococcoidia bacterium | reverse complement strand
CGTTCTTCCTGTACCACTGCATCGCGCAGATCGATCATGATGGCGTGACGAACACGCTCGACTTGCTGTCCTCGTGCTATCCGGACTCCGACGTGGACGATCCGAACGCGGAGCCACGCGATCCGCTGCCCGGTGAGGGCTCAGATGGGATGCAGGGGCTTCCACCGCCACCGCCGTACAACTGGCAGCCGCCCGATCCGGGCGAAGGAGTGTACGTGCCTACGCCGGGCAGTGAGTCGCTGTCTACGATGACCTGCTTCCGCAACCTGGGCGGCATTCTCGGGCCGAATGCACTGGCGTCGATCTTTGTGATCTTCCCTCTGCAGCAGCTGGACATGATCGGCGCGATGCACGGCCAACTGCTCATCTATCCGCGCCAGGGCAGCGCGCAATGCGAATCTGGTGTCCCGGCTGGACAGCCTGCCAAGCCGTGGGAGATCACCTTCTTCCCAAATCAGGACATCAACGGCTCCGGACCAAACTCTTTCGCGCCCTGGCGCACGATGGGCGACGACGATTTCGACAATGATGGCTGTACCGACGCCGACGAGCTGGCGGGCGCGTCGTCCTGCGGCGACGATCCGTACAGTTCGCTCGACCTGCCGCCGGCCGGGGCGGACGTGAGCGGCAACTACAAGCTCGTCGCGACAGTCGATGCGGCGGACGCGTGTTGGGGCGGGAGCTACGGATCGCCTCCAACGTCGTGTGCTGGCGGCAATGGCTCGATCGTGCCGGGCGCGTATCACGTCTGCCTGCTGGATGTGCAGCAGGTCGTTCTGGCGCTGACCGCGCGTATCTACTGCTATATCGATTCGCCGGCGACGGCTGTGAACCCGCAGGTTGCTGGGGCGACGACGTGCCCTCCGGCCAGCGCGCAGTATTGTGGCGATGGTCTTGCCGGCGCTGCGCCGCCAGGGCGGACTGTGGAGCCGTCTGGCCAGATCAACTTCGGCGATGTCGATGATCAGCACGCCGTGCTGACGGGCCAGTTGAGCGCTGGCCGAATTCTGCTGTCGGGCTGTATCGAAGACCGCGACGGCATGGGCTCGCTGGGCAATATCCACGTTTCGCTGGATGTCGATGCTCACGCGGGGCAAGGCGACATTGTTCTCGCCACGAACCAGACGCTGGGCGATTGCACCGGCGGCACGCCGAGCGGTGCGCCGCCCGCTGTGGCGGCATCGTTCGTTCGACAGGCCAGCACAGCCCAGCAGCGGGACAACGATGGCGACGGCTGTCCGGACCAGCGCGAGCTCTCAGACGCGCGGCAGCAGGGCGGGCGGCGCGATCCGTTCAATCACTACGATTACCTAAATCCGACGCAGGACGGCCTGAACCGGGTGGACGACATCATCGCGATTGTGGACCAGTACTTTCTGGACGACCCAACGGGGCAGCCGGACTTCACGTCGCTGACCGACCGGACTGCGATCACCGGGGCCAACGAATGGAACGTGGGGCCTCCGAACGGCTTACAGCGCGTTGACGATATCCTCTTTGCTGTCAAGCAGTATTTCCACGACTGCTGATCCGCGCCCGCGACAGCGAAACGTTAACTGAATCTTGTTCAGAAATAGTTGTCACGCGGTATCTTTTCCTGTTAGCATAGATTCAAACCCAGATAGGGGTGGTTTGGCTTGCATAAGATCTCGCCGCGTCTAGGCTTTTACATTATTAGCCTGGGCACGGTCATCCAATTTCTCGGCCTGAGTGGCGATTCCTGGGCCTCCGGTTCGAGTTCTAGCTCGAATGGGGCGCTGAGCTTCAGCCACCCCGGCGACGTGATGCTCGTCATCGGCATGGCGCTCACGGTGTTGGGCGTCATCGTTGGCTTCATCAGCCTGGCCGAAACGTTGCCGAACGAGCGAGATCGCTCGCCACGGCTGCTGCCCGCGCTACCTCTCGTGCTGCTCGTCGGACTTTCGATCGGGAGCGTCGCGTTCGCGTTTCAGGCGGGCGATAACCCATCGAATGCGGCGGTGGCGGCGAGCGAAGTCAACGGCAGTACTGAACCCAGCAAGACGCCGTTTGTTATTGGGACACCCGGACCGAATGATTGCATCGAAGGGACGATCTGGCATCCGGTGATGGGCCACTGCATGACTCCAGCAGCGATAGCGGCTCTGGAGAGCACAGAATGCCCGCCGGGGTTTATCTTGCACCCCGACCTGCTGGCCTGCTTCCCCGTGTCGGTAAGCGCGGACGGTGGGATTACGATAACGACGCCAGCGCCCGGCACTACGCCTGTCTGTCCGAACGGCTTCTTCTGGCACCCGGTGATGGACCACTGCATGGAGACCGCTGAGGTCGTCTGTCCTGCGGGCTATCAGTGGAGCACTGCGCTCCTGAGCTGCACGACCACGTCATCGGGCGGAACAGTCAGCACGCCACCGCCGAACGTTACGCCAGTCTGCCCGATCGATTCGTTCTGGCACCCGGTGATGAATCACTGTATGTCGACCGTCTGTCCGCCGGGGTTCCAGTTCGACTTCACATACGAGACGTGCCTGCAGGTGGGCCCCGTACCGACAACGACCCCAACCGCGACGCCCACGCCGCCAGTTACACCGACGCCACCACCAGGCGAATCGTGTCCGGAAGGCTACTTCTGGAATCCGGCCAAGGGGCACTGCGATTCCACCAGTTGTCCAGAAGGCCTTGTGTTCGACTTTGACATTCTCTACTGCGTCCTGCCGGAAACGCCAACTCCAACGTCAACGCCCCCGCCATCGTGCCCCGATGGCTACTTTTGGCATCCGGCGATGGGGCACTGCATGAACAACGAGTGTCCGCCCGGACTTGAGTTCGATCCGGTGACACTTTTCTGTGTGCTGCCAGGCTCAACGGAGACGCCTGAGCCAACTCCAACGTCAACGCCCCCGCCATCGTGCCCCGATGGCTATTTCTGGCATCCGGCGATGGGGCACTGCATGAACAACGAGTGTCCGCCCGGACTTGAGTTCGATCCCGTGACACTGTTCTGTGTGCTGCCTGGCGAAACGTCTGAGCCTACTGAGACGCCGACGGTAACACCGACGCCTACTCCGCTGTACGATCTTTGCCCCGAAGGCTACTTCTGGAACCCGGCGAAGGGCCATTGCGATTCGCGGGAATGCCCACCCGGCCTAGTATTCGACATGGAGTTGCTCTACTGCGTCTTCCCGGCGACGCCGGAGCCCACCCCAGTGCCTACGGATGCGCCGACGCCGGAACCTTCGTGCCCGGCCGGCTACTTCTGGCACCCCGCCATGGGCCACTGCATGAACGAGGAATGTCCGCCGGGTCTGGTGTTCGATCGGGACACGTTATACTGCGTGCTGCCGCCGTAGGCGGAAACGGAACCAATTGCAATTGCGGATTGTACACTAGCGGGGGCAAGAAGGAGAGGTAGTGATGGTGAGTAGTATCTTTGGACGGGCGTGGATTGTGGGGCTGCTGGGCATTGCTGCCGCCGTCTTCGTGTTCGCCAGTTCCGGCAATCCGCCAGAGCCAGCCAGTGCCGCGTCGCCTGGCGCGACCGTTTCGACGCTGCTGAGCTGTCCGAATGTCGACGCGAGCGCCGACCACAAGGTGCTGGTAGGGGACATCCTGGGAGTGGTGCAGGCGTACTTCAAGGACTACCCAATTGCAGGAAGCGAGCCTCCGGGGACGTCCGACTATGTCCTCATGTACGACCTCGCGGGTCCGTACAATCCTCAGGCGCCAGCCGGCACAGGGCTGCAGCGAGTCGATGACATTCTCGCGGTCGTCAACGCGTATTTCACCGTCTGCCCCGCCGTCGATACGGAAGTCGCCCGGGCGACGCGCTGGGCGCTGGACATCGACGGTAACCCGGGCAACGGCATGCAGCCTGTGCCGCAAATCCAAAGCGAAGCTGCCATCGAGGCTGTCGGCTACTACCAAGCGAGCAACGACGTGCCGGGCCAGGGCGTGCACTACTTCAAAATCGAGAACTGGGACGGCACCTTCGATCCAACAGCGCCGGAAGGTCTCGTATACAACAATGGGCGTCTCGCCGCGCAACTCTACGTTGCTGACGGGGCGACCGTTGGTTTGGGAAGTCATGCGCCCAACGCTTGCTTCACTCCACCCACGCCAAGCGGTTGTCCAGGGAAGGTTGACGGAATCGACCTAGAACCTCCAGGGACTGGACCGGACTGCAGTCCTGCGTGTAGCTGGTTGGGCCCGGAGAAATGGCACATGCACTACTATCTATGCACCTATAGCATCGGCACGTCGGCCGCATTTGCTCTTCCTGGGTCATTCGCCCCCGGCGTAGGGGACACTGAAGCCCACTGCGCTAGCTACGCGGGCCAACCCGCCTGCACCGAGCCGATAACAGTGCAGCCGTGCTATGTCTGGGGAGCGACTGCCGGTTGGATGGGCCATCTTTACAACTGGTACCCGAACGCCAACCGAATAGCAGATGTGAACGCAACGACGAACGGGCGCTTTGCAGACTGCTTCCCGGATGCGGAAGGTTGGAAGAACGCTAACTGCCCGGGCTAGTCGGATACTATGAAGGCTGGGGCGCGAGAACGCTCCCCAGCTTCTTTGGGGGAAGCAAGAAGGAGCGTTTTCATCATGAGGCGAACAATGTTGCGGAAGACATGGGTACTCGTTGTGCTGGGGGTCGCGGCCGGCGTCTTCCTCTTTGCCGGGTCACACGATCAGCCAGAGCCAGCCAGTGCCGCGTCGCCTGGCGCGACCGTTTCGACGCTGCTGAGCTGTCCGAATGTCGACGCGAGCGCCGACCACAAGGTGCTGGT
>JBKKBW010000340.1:0-4197 GCA_046713635.1 Dehalococcoidia bacterium | reverse complement strand
GAGATAGCGAGGTTCGCTGCAGCGGTAATCAGCAGGAAGTACTGGAAACCAACGTCAATATGAAACGCGCGCCCGACCATGTAGTACATCGTCGCTTCCAGCAACCAGGAGGCAGAGGACATGAGCCACGCCACAGCAAGATCGACGGGGCTGCGCAAGGCGTCGAGGCCCCGGAAGAAGGCGTGCGCCAGACCTTCGACGGTGTCGCGGAAGCGCTCCGGCGTGAAACGCATGACGAGCGCGTCGGTGCGGTCGCGCCACGCCTCCGAAAAGGCGAGGATGAAGAGGACGCCGAGCCCAAGGCCGAAAAACACCGCCATCACCAGAGCCAGGCCAAGCAGGCTGAGACTGTAGTCAATGACACCAAGCTCAAACGACTCGTTCGTGCCAACAAAGGCGGCCACAATGACAAGCATCGGGATCAGCGTCAGCCCGTCGAACAGCCGGTCGACGGCGATCGTACCCAGCGCAGACGCCTTACTAACCTGCTCGCGCTCGCCGAGGATGAATGCCCGGACAAGCTCGCCGGCGCGCGCGGGCAAGACGTTATTGGCCATCAGACCAATCAGGACCACGGGGTACAGGCGGCTGGCGGGAACGCGCTTGACTGGCCGGAGGAGGTACTGCCAGCGAAGCGTCCGCATCCAGATGCCAGCGAAATACACTGGCAGCGAGGCGAGAGCTATCGCGTAGTTCGCCTTCTGGAAGGCGTCCCAGATTTCACCAAAGTCCGTGGAGCGAAAGAACAGAGCGAGGAAGACCAGCGTAATGAGAAAGCCGATCCAAACGCGAGGACTACGTAGCAAATGCGATTCCTATAGCTAGAATCCCGCAAGCTAGGTTGCGGGCTCTCATCATCATAGGCACTGGGTTTGAAGCAGGTCAACGAGACTGCGCTTGACCTCCTTCCAGCAAGACCTATACGATCATTATCGGTCGTGCTAGGCGGGGAGCTAGCGGTGCCCTGTACCCGCAAGCCGCTCTAGCGGGGCTGAATTCCCGTTCGAGGTCCGCCGTCGTGAGGACTGTTCGTGTCTGGAAGCGTTGAAGGCCTGGTCCTGCGCGGCGAGGCGCTGTGAACCCCGTCAGGTCCGGAAGGAAGCAGCGGTAAGCAGAGAGCCTTGGGCGCCGCAGGGTCACCGGGCTGGAGCTTTCTTGGCAATGGATAAGCTTGCGGCCCGGATCGACAGCGGGTGCACGACCATCTCGGCCACGCGAACGCGCCCTTGTCGCGTGGGTAGGTAGCCAAGGAACTGCCTATTGTCGTCACTGGACATCGCCGGTGAGCAGCTCGAAGGATCGAGTTCTGAGGAGACTCATCGGCGGAAGGCCAATCCCCGCCTGCCGGTAGCCCGCGCGAGGAGCGCGCGAGCTAGCGCCGCCCCTTCGTCTCTCATCTTCTCGAAGTTCGGGCCACGTAGGTACCGGCTGCAAGCCGCGGGCTTCGCCACGCTCCTCTTGATCGTCGCCTTGGCGCTCATCCTCCCAAAGCGAGACGTGCGGATCGTGGTAGACAGCAGCGTGGTCGGCGTGAGCAGCCGCTCAGAGAACTTGAACTCCGTGGCGCGACAGGCGGGGATCGAGTTGGGGACCGGCGATCGGATCGAGCGTATCGACGGCGACGATCTTGTCGTGCGCCGTGCGATCGAGGCGAACGTCACCGTAGACGGCAGGAGCTACTCCCTGCGAACGCAAGCTGAGTCGATCGGTGAGGCACTGCATGCCGCCGAAGTCTCGTACAGCGACCAGGACAGCATCTACCGCAACGGCCAGCTCGTCGAAGCGGACGATCAGTTAGCAGCAGCGCCAGCGCTTGCAGTCGCCGCCGGAAGCAGGCAGGCGGCCGAGGCAGCGTCGCACAGTAGCACCATCATCGAAGTGCGGCGCGCCGTACCGCTCACTGTCGTGGAGAACGGACAGGAGTTACAGCTGCAGTCGAGCCGTTCGACCGTGGCAGGCGCTTTGCAGGCAGCCGGCGTGCGGGTCGGGCCGGGCGACGCAGTGCAACCACCTCTCAGCACCGAGATGAGCTCCGGACTTGAAGTACACATCGATCACGCCCGGCCGCTGGTGGTGACAGTACCTACGGGCAAGCTCGTGCTATACACACTCGCAGACACCGTCGGCGAAGCGATCGCGGCTGGCGCCGTTGCACTACCGGCTGACTACAAACTCGATCCGGCACCGGAGACCGTCGTTGGAGCGGGGCTGGCGGTGCACGTGATTGGTTTGTCCGCCGAGCAAGTGGAAGAGACGGAGCGCATCGAGAGCCAGACAGTGTACGAGCCCGACGCAGACTTGGCGTACGGCGAGCAGCGCATCGTCCACGGGAATGATGGCGTGGTGCATCGCGCCTATGCGGTCACATACGAGGATGGCCGACAGACCGGACGCGAGCTTGCCTCTGAATGGTACGACCCTGAACCAGCAGACACGATCATCTATTACTCAACCGCGGCCGAGCCAAGGCCCGTGCCGCCCGTGTCAGCAGCATACGTCGGTGACTGGAGCGATATGGTCTGTTCGTATAGTTGGGACTGCGAGTGGGCGCTAGCGGTGATCCAGTGCGAGTCGGGCGGGAACGCAAACGCGTACAACGCCGCGGGCTATGTAGGTTTGTTCCAGATCTGGGAGGGGCATGGCGCGAATCTGACCGATCCTGCTACCAACATCGCGGCGGCGTACTCGCTGTACATTTCTGGCGGGGCCGGCAACTGGCCCAACTGTCCTTAGTGGCCACGCCATCCCCTCGGAAGCGCACATTCAGCGCCTCGCGCCGACCGCCCGCCCCTGCTGCCGTCCGCGAGCTCCGTAAGGCGGGCGTCCTCGCGAAGAAGTCGCTCGGCCAGCACTTTCTCACTGATCAGCGAACCCTACGGCGCATCGCGGAGGCCGCGTTGCCGGCAGCGAGAGCCACTGTGATCGAGATCGGGGCGGGGCTCGGCGACCTGACAGCACAGCTAGCAGAACGCTCGAAGCGCGTCATCGCGATCGAGTTGGACGATACGCTCGCCGCGCGCCTCCGGACGCGCTTCATAGACAGCAACGTGTTCGTTCTGCACGCGGATGCGTTGGAGATCGACCCGAGCCGCGCCCTCACGCTCGCTAACGCGGAGGCGCCGTATGTTGTCACGGGGAACCTGCCGTACAACATCGCGCAGCCCTTACTACGACGCTACCTGGAAGCGCTGCCGAAGCCCGAACAGATTGTCGTGATGGTGCAAGCTGAGGTCGCGGAGAGCATCGTTGCGCCACCAGGCAAGCTGAGCCTGTTGGGCCTGTCGGTGCAGCTCTACGGCGAGCCAGAGTTACTCTTTCGCGTCCCGGCTTCAGCGTTCTACCCGCCGCCGAAGGTGCAGTCGGCTGTCGTCCGGATCGCTGTGGCACCGGCGCTACGGGCGCAGGTCGACGATGTTATCGCGTTCTTTGAGATCGCGCGGGCAGCGTTCGGGACGAGGCGAAAGCAGATCCGGAACTCGCTGGCGAACGGGCTGCGCATCGACACTGCCGAGGCGGGAGCGATCTTGTCGCGTGCCGGCGTGCAGCACACGAAGCGCGCACAAGAGCTATCGCTGGAGGAATGGGCGGCCTTAGCGAAGGCGTGGATCGCGCTTGGACGGTCCGGCGCCACGCAGTGAGCGCCTTGCGGAGAGTCTTGCGCTTGGGAGCGCCGGCGAAGATCAACTGGACGCTGGAAGTGCTGGCCAAGCGATCGGATGGCTACCACGAGATCAGGACGATCATGCAGACGATCGATCTGAGCGACACGATCACGCTGAGCGACGCAGGCAAGATATCCTTCTCGATTTCTGGAGCTACCAGCTCGCTAGCTGCACAGCCGATCGAAGAGAACCTGGCATATCGAGCCGCGTTGCTGCTGGGGAGTGAAGCTGGACGAGGTGTGCGTATCGAGCTGGAGAAGCGCATTCCTATAGCGGCCGGTCTGGGCGGGGGCAGCAGCGACGCCGCGGCTGTGCTGCGAGGGCTGCGCGTGCTGTGGCGGTTGGACATCTCGGATGATGAGCTCTCAGCAGTAGCGCTGGAGTTGGGGAGCGATGTGCCGTTTTTCCTTTGCGGCGGAACCGCGCTCGTCTCGGGGCGCGGCGAACTTATCGAGCAACTGCCGGACATTCCGGAACAAGCCCTCGTGGTCGCATGGCCCCGTCAGCCCTCACCCCTAACCCCTCTCCCCGAGGG
>JBKKBW010000339.1:0-3342 GCA_046713635.1 Dehalococcoidia bacterium | reverse complement strand
GCTTCGGATTGTTCGGTCCTGTCGAACAGCCCTCGCCCGGAGCCGGTGTAAACGTCGGTGTCGGTGTGGCGGGCGCCGTCGGCCCCGCGATGATGTGCTGGTCACAGAGCTGGACATCGTGCTGCTCAAGGGAGTTGTCCTTGTTGCTCCAGGGGCTAGTCGAGTGCATTCCGCTCGTTGGCGGGTCGGCGTGAGGGTGAGCTGAAGCCTGAGTCTGCACACTATACGTGATGACGCAAACGTTGTAGGTGCCGCCAAATGCGAACGTATGCGAAATCGAGCCCCACGTGCCCGTAGCTGCGAAGTTACAGTGGTCTGCATTGCTCCAGCCGCTCATATCCGACGGGTAGACGCCATCGCGGCTGCCACTAGGCGGCGGGGATGGATTAGAAACGCCGGTTCCATCGCCCCAATCGATCGCGAAACCAACGTGCTTCTTCAGACGCGACCGATTCGAACACTCATCCCAACTCCAGGAGCCGGACGCGTTCACCTTCAAACCTGAGCCGTTCAGCACCAACGCCGTTGGTACCGGAGAGTCGTCATACGTGAAGCTAGAACTCGCCAAGCCATTGCCGATTAGATGCTCAGTGCCCGCGCTGTAGGCTTCCACGGTATATAGACCGATGAGCGGCGCTTCTTCCGGCCAGTTCAGCCAGTAATTGTAGGAGAAGTCGCCAAGACCATCCGCCTGGACGGTGTCCCAACCCGGCGTCTGCGTCCCATCGCCCGTCACCACCGTGCCATCTGGCCGGGTAATTACGAGGTCGACGGACATGTTCGGATCGAAGCCAGCGCCAGCGATAATGGCTGTCTGGAACTCGATATAGACGTCCTGGTCGGAGTCTAGTGTTGGAGATGGGCCGGCGGAGGTGGTGAGCTTTCCGAAAGAGAGGAGCGTAGCGATCGCTAGGGATGCAAAGATGAGCGCCAATAGCACAATGCGCCCACTAGGCAAGCGTAATACTGCCACGCGGATTCCTCCAATAGCCAACCACACCACCGAAAACGGCGGCTAGCGGACACGGCGGGGAACGTCTTGGCGCAGCGCTGAGGCGGGGGGTGGAATCAGCGCCAGGCACACCAGTCAGGGGCTATTTAATCACAGCCTGACAGACCTGTCAAGCGAATCTGACCGAATTGTGAAAAAAGGGCTAAATCAGCCGGTTAGGCGGGCGCAGAGGGCGTGCCTTGCTGCCGCCTATAGAACAAGTAGGCTGCCCCGCCGACGACGACGAGCGCAACAACAATCGCGACGATCACGCCTATAAGGACCCCGCTCGGGCCGTTGTCCTTAGCGAGCTCGATGGTGACGGTCCCTTCAGTGCGATGAGGTATGGCTTGAACGACAAAGTCGTCTTCCTCGCTGACCGGACACGGCGGGGCCACATCATCGAGGACGAGGTTACTCTTGCTAATCTCAAGGGTGGTTAGGCCACCACCCTTAGATGTGAAGAAGACAGATGCCAGGAGGCCATCGCCACTGACACCAGGATCTCCGCCGGCACAGACCGGCGCCGCGAGAATATTACAAGCAGCCAACACCGTACTTGCCTGCTCCTGAGGATCGCTGCAAAGGATGTCATCCCGGGTGCGACCACCACTCAGCAGGACCTGCCCCAAGTTCGCGGTCTTGACCGAACCCTCGTCGCCTCTGACTGGCGTCCCGGCCTGGCCTGTTGCGGGCGCTTCCTCACCTGAGACGATCACAGGCTCGATTCGCTCGGAATCGTACGTGATGGTGAATTCGAATCCGGCAAGATGCTCAACGTCTTCGACTGACACCTGCACCTCGATTTCGTCTCCCTTGGGAACGGGCTGCTTGAGGGTGTCGAGCACGGAGAGCCGAACGACCGTCGTGACGTCCGGGCCGGGCGTTGCCTCATCAGATGGAGGGGTGGCCGCAGCGGCCGTTGCTTCTTCGTCAGTGAGCGTCTCGACGGGCGTACCTGCGCTCTCGGTTGTGGGTACCAGCTCCGTTGCGCCGGGCGTTGTATCGCCCGGGGTCTGCGCCCCAACGATAGAAGCGAGGCCGATAACAGCGGCGATGGCGAGGGCGCCGAGCCCGACGGGCAGACAGATCTGGCGAAGCAGGCGAGATTTCACGTTGTGGCTCCTTTGCATTCGCCCAATTATACTTGGCGATCTGCTAACGATCTATCGCCATCTCGGCAGTCAGTCGGGCGCTGAGATGGCCAGCACGACGTTATTGCCGCCAAATGCGAACGAGCTGGAGAGCACGTGGCGAAGCTGGACGCCGCGGCGAGCTTCGTTCGGTACGAAGTCGAAGTCCTCGTAGCCTCCAATGGCCCTACGGAAGCCCATCGTCGGCGGCAGGAAGCCTTCTCTTATGGCAAGTGCACAGATAGCGACCTCTGCCGCGCCGCTCGCTCCAAGCGCGTGGCCGAGCATCGCCTTGGTGGACGAGATGGGAAGCTGCTTCGCCCGCTCGCCGAAGACGCTGACTATGGCCGCAAGCTCTGCGGGATCGTTCTGGACAGTGCCCGTTCCGTGGGCGTTGATGTAATCGATGTCTTCGGGCGATAACCCGGCGTCAGTGAGCGCCCGCCCGAGCGCGAGAACCGCACCCGCACCTTGCTCGTCCGGGCGCACGACGTGAAACGCGTCGGCGCTGGCCCCGGAGCCAGCGATACGGGCGTAGGGCCGGACCCCTCGCTGGTGGACTCGCTCCGTCGATTCCAGAACGACGATGGCGGCCAGTTCCGCGAGCTGGATGCCGTCGCGATCGGCATCGAACGGATGCGGGCCGGTGGCCGAGACGGCGCGGAGCGCTTCGAAGCCAGACATCACCATTCGATTGAGGATCTCGACGCCGCCGGCGATGACCACGTCAGCTTTGCCATCGCGGATGAGATCGGCCCCGACGGCGACCGCCTGGGCGCCCGCAGCGCACGCATTGATGAACGTGAGTTGCCGGCCTCGAACGCCGAGCCGCTTGGCCAGCTTGCTCGTAATGCAGTTCGGAGTTTGGACCGGATCGGCCGACTCATACGAAAGCTGCGAATCCGGCGGCGCCATCGAGACCTCCATTGCACGCATCTCGCCGGCGCCGGAGCCGATCGAAACGCTGCCTGTCTCCGGCAGATCGTCGGACGAGAGTCCGGCGTCCGCTAGCGCCTCGAACGTGGCAGCCACGACCATCGCGAGGCCGCGTTGGCTATCCACATCGATTTCGCCGTTGGGCGCGAAGCCGGGCGGCGCCTCGCCACCGCGGCCGACTCGCAACTCGTCCGCATCAAGTACGGTGAGGCGACTGAGGCCGCAGCGTCCTGCGAGCAATCCTTCAAGAAAGGCTGCCTTCCCTACTCCAATAGGCGAGAC
>JBKKBW010000338.1:0-4848 GCA_046713635.1 Dehalococcoidia bacterium | reverse complement strand
CGGGTTGCGGAGTGACCCGCCCATGTCAGAGCCGTCCGCGACCGGGACCATGCCACACGCGAGCGCGACGGCCGCGCCGCCGCTGCTACCGCCGCACGTCCTGCCGGTGTCGTAAGGGTTGAGCGTCGCGCCAAAGATTTCGTTGTAGGTCTGCGAGCCAGCGCCGAACTCTGGCGTGTTCGTCTTGCCAACGGTGATCGCGCCAGCGTCGGCCAGCCGCTGAACGACGAGGTCATTCTGCTCCGGCACGAAGTCCTTGAATATCGGCGACCCGAACGTGGTGCGAATACCCTTGGTAAGTGCCATGTCCTTGTGGGCGACCGGAATGCCGTGCAAGGGGCCTACGTCATCGCCTCGAGCGAGCGCACCGTCCGCGTCGCCGGCGCGCTCTAGCGCCTGTTCGGCGACGAGCGTGACGATGGCGTTGACGCTCGAGTTGACGCGGTCGATCTGGTCGAGATGGGCGGCGACGACTTCGTGGGAGGATAGCTCTTTGGCGCGAACGAGACGGACGAGCTCTGTCAGCGGAAGAAAGCAGGTGTCGTTTTCAGGCATGGCGCGGCCATGGTACACGTTCATCCGCCGTCGTCAGAAGCGCCTGGCACGCTCGCCCGTTTGCCTGGATAATGGAGCACCAACACAGACCACGATCCCTGAGGAGGCCGCCCATGTCACCGGCGCTGAGGTTTACGTCCGCCATCTTTCCCGTCGATACCATCAAGATCGCAGGCAGCGAAGAGCAGGTTGTGAAGGGCGGGCGCCACCTCTTTCCGCTATTGCCGAAGGCCTTCGAAGGTGTCAAGCAGATTGGCGTGATTGGCTGGGGCTCGCAGGGGCCGGCGCAGGCACAGAACCTGCGCGACTCGCTGGAGGGAACATCGATCAAGGTCAAGGTCGGGCTGCGCGCGAACTCCAGCTCGATGAAGGAGGCGCGCGAAGCCGGGTTCACCGAAGAACAGGGGACGCTTGGCGAGCAATTCGACGTCGTCCGCGAGTCCGACCTCGTCCTGCTGCTCATCTCGGACGCCGCACAGGCCGAGCTCTACACGCAGGTCCTTGACGCGATCCGGCCGGGCGCGACGCTCGGATTGTCGCACGGATTCCTGCTCGGCCACATGAAGAACGTCGGCGCGAAGTTCCCCGACACGATCAACGTCATAGGCGTCTGCCCTAAAGGCATGGGGCCGTCCGTCCGGAGACTGTATGTGCAGGGCAAGACTGTCAACGGGGCGGGGATCAACGCGAGCTTTGCGGTCGAGCAGGACATCGATGGCCGGGCGGTCGACCTTGCGCTTGGCTGGTCGGTCGGCCTCGGATCGCCGTACACGTTTCAAACGACGCTGGAGTCCGAGTACAAGTCGGACATCTTCGGCGAGCGCGGTATTCTTCTGGGCGCTGTGCACGGCATCATCGAGAGTCTCTACAGCCGATACGTCAGCCAGGGGATGAGTAAGGAGGATGCGTTCCTGCATTCGGCCGAGGTGATCACGGGGCCGATCTCGCGCATTATTTCTCGTCAGGGGATGATGGGCGTCTACGACGCGCTGGGCGCCGACGGTCATCCGAGCTTCGAGGCGGCGTATGCGGCAACGTATCCGGTCGCGAAAGAAGTCCTGGCCGAGATCTACGATGAAGTGTCGAGCGGCAACGAGATCCGCAGCGTGATCATGGCGGGCGAGCGCTTGAAGAAGCGACCTATCGGCAAAATCGACGGGACGGAGACGTGGCGCGTCGGCCAAAAGGTGCGGGCCAAACGCGATGAAGAGAGCATTCCGCTCGATCCGTTCACGGCTGGCGTCTATATCGCCACCATGATGGCACAGGTCGATACGCTGCTGGAGAAAGGGCATCCGTACTCGGAGATCGCGAACGAAAGCGTGATCGAGTGCGTAGACTCGCTCAATCCGTACATGCACGCGCGCGGCGTCGCCTACATGGTCGACAACTGTTCGACTACCGCCCGCCTGGGCACGCGCAAGTGGGCGTCGCGCTTCGACTACCTCATCACGGAGCAAGCCTACGTCGCCGTGGACGACAAGGCGCCGCTGGACGAGGACCTGCTTCCTGCCTTCAAAGACCACGTGATCCACGAGGTCTTGGCTGAGTGCGCCAAGATGCGACCGTCCGTCGACATCTTTGTGGAGTAGCCGCCGAGAGGTGACGACGTACATCGCACTGCTGCGCGCCATCAACGTCGGCGGCACTAAGACGATCGCGATGGCCGACCTGCGCGCGTTCGTCGAAGCGCTCGGTTTTGATGACGCCCGCACGCTGCTGCAGACTGGCAACGTCGTGTTCGAAGGCAAGGCGCAGGGCGCCGCCGCAATCGAACGTCTTTTGGAGAGCGAAGCCGCGAAACGTCTCGATCTTCAGACCGACTTCATGATCCGTACCGACAAGGAGCTGGCTGCGATCATTACGAGGAACCGCTTCCCTAACGAGGCGAAGCGCGATCCCAGCCACCTCGTCGTGCAGTTCATGAAGGACGCGCCGACAGCCGCTGCCGTGAAGTCACTGCAGGGCGCCATCAAAGGTCCGGAGACCGTGCGCGCGATCGGCAAGCAGCTCTACGTTGTCTACCCGGACGGCATCGGGCGCTCCAAGCTGACCGCCAAGCTGATGGAAGACAAGCTCGGCACGCGCGCGACAGGGCGCAACTGGAACACGGTACTCAAGCTTGCGGCGCTTACCGATTCGTAGTCACCGCTGCTGCTCCGTGTGCTAACCTCCAAAGTCATGCGGGTTGAAGTCAACGGCGTCCGGCTCTTCTTCGATATCGAAGGCGCGAAGGTCGTGCCGGACGGGCCGGTGATGCGCGAAAAGCCCACCCTCATCCTGGTCCATGGCGGCCCTGGATCAGACCACTCGAGGTACAAGCCGGGAATGCGCGTCCTTGCTGACGATGCGCAAGTGATCTACGTCGACCAACGGGGCCACGGCCGGAGCGATAAGAGCGATCCGGCGCACTGGAACCTGGACCAGTGGGCTGCCGATCTGCTCGGGCTGTGCGAAGCGCTCGAGATCGTGAAGCCAGTGGTGATGGGAGGATCGTTCGGCGGGTACGTCGCCATGGCTTACGCGACGTCCTATCCAGATCATCCCTCGAAGCTGATCCTTTCCAGCACGCGCGCAAAAGCTCCAGATTTCTCCAGGGCGCTCGCCGAGCGCTTCTTCGACGACCCATCGGAAACCAACCGCGTTCCGTTCTTTCGCGTATGCATGCCGCTCTGCACGCGGACGCCCCAAGACCGTCAGGCGATGCGGCGGACTATACGCACGCTCGAGGTCCTGGAACACTTTCGTCGCGGCGAGCTGCTGCGCATGGATATGCTGCCCCGCCTAGCGAACATCCGATGTCCCACGCTGGTCATTGGCGGCGAGGACGACCCCATGGTGCCGATTGAGGATCAGGAAGACATCGCGGCTGCTCTTCCCGAGCATGTCGTGCAAATCCATCGCGTGCCCAACGCAGGGCATGGGCCGTACCGGGACGACCCACGCGTCTTCGACATAATCCGAGACTTCATCCTGGCATGACCTACGACTACATCATCGTCGGGGCGGGGTCGTCGGGCGCGACGCTCGCGGCGCGGCTGACGGAAGACCCGCTCTGCCGCGTGCTGCTGCTCGAGGCCGGGCCGGACTATCGCTCCGCGGACGCGCCGCACGAGATGCGCAGCCCCAACCCGGGGCGCATGCTGACACATCCGCAGTACTCCTGGACGCAGCTGATGGCGCGCCGCACCGAAGCACAACCCCCGCGGCTGTTTTGGCGAGGACGCGGCCTGGGCGGCTCGTCGGCGATCAACGGCCAGATCGCGATCCGGCCTCCTCTGAGCGACTTCGACTTTTGGAACGTCCCCGGCTGGTCGGCCAAGGACGTACTCCCGTACTTCTGCAAGCTGGAGGACGACCTCGACTTCGGTGACAAGCCCTACCACGGGCGTGGCGGCCCGATCCCGATCTATCGCGCGCCGCAGGAACGCTGGGGTCCGGTGGATAGCGCGCTGGCGGAAGCTGCTCAAGCGCTCGGTTACGGCTGGTGCGACGACCACAACGCGCCCACGAGTACCGGCGTCTCGCCTTACGCGATCAACAATCGGAACGACGTGCGGGTCTCGACCAACGACGCTTACCTTGATCCAGCGCGCGATCGCGTAAACCTTGAGATCCGGGGCGAAGCGCTCGTCGACCGCGTCCAATTCGAAGGCCGCCGCGCAACGGGCGTACGAGCGCGCATCGACGGCGAGTGGCGCACATTCGAAGCCGGCGAGATCATCCTGTCGGCAGGCGCAGTGCACTCGCCGGCGATTCTCCAGCGCTCCGGTATCGGCCCCGCGGAACACCTGCGAGAGGCCGGCGTCATGCCGTTCGTTGACTGTTTTGCGGGCGAGAACTTGCAGGACCATCCTGCCGCTGACGTGCTGCTGTTTCTGAAGCCAGAGCATCGCGTCGCGTCGCCAGACTTTCGTCACACGAACGTCTGTGTCCGCTACTCCAGTAGCATGTTCGATTCATTGGAGAACGACGTCTTGCTCGTCGCGATGAATATCATCAACGACACGCCGGCTATAGGCATGATCGGCGGCTTTCTCAACCAATGTTTCTCGCGGGGACGCTTACGCATCAAGAGCGACGATCCCGAAGTCGATCCTGCAATCGACGAGCGGATGCTGTCTGACGAACGCGACCTGGTCCGCCTGCGCGACATGGCGCGTCGCGTGTTCGAGATCGCGCGCCAACCCGCGGTGCAGACGATCGCCGACCACGTTGTTACGCTGAGCACCATGCCAGTCCATCGAAAAGGTATCGACGACTTCGCTTCGGATGCGGACCTCGACGCCTGGC
>JBKKBW010000337.1:0-2913 GCA_046713635.1 Dehalococcoidia bacterium | reverse complement strand
GTGCAAAATAGGCTTGTATGAATGCGGAAATGGCCTCGGCCTGGCTAGGGTCGTCGGCAAGTCCGACGGCCTTTTCGAGAGCCGCGTTTAGCTCTTGATAGAGCGCGAGGTAGGTCTCTTCAGAGTGTCTGTGTCGCTGCCACGCTCCTCGCGCCACCTCCTCCCAATCACCCAAGATCTCAGCCATGAACGCCTTCCTCTCTCCTCGCGCCATGGTAGCGCCCGTTGGAATCCTTTTGCGCGTCACCTGCGCGCCCGTCCACCGGGGAACCCGGGTCAAGGTAGCAAAGCCGCAGGAATCGATTGACAGAAAATTGTGTCGCGGACGCTTCTGGAACCAGCAACCATCATTGACTGTGTGACGGTTCGGGGCCAAACTGCATCGCGGCGCCGACGTTCCGGGCTTTGCACCGCGTGCAGACGATCTCCCAAGGGCGCGAGACGAGTTCTGCGAGTTTCCGTTTGCAGCGCCAGCAGCGTGGCTCCCGGTCGGCGACCGGGGCAACACTATGACTCGATAGTGCGTCCATCGTCTCGTTCGTCATCTCGACACCTCCCTGGTCGGTGCTTGGAACCGTGGTTGGAAGTCGCCGCTTAAGCTTGGACGGCGCGTGTGCTTGCCGCCGTCAAGCTTATTAGTGCCAAGCATTCCAACCATTCCAACCAGCTTCGCGCTTGGTGGTTGGAAGTCGTGGTTGGAACTAGTTCCAAGCACGGTCATTGGCCTTCCCGGTCGTCTGGAATCCTGTACCACTTCGCGCCCTTCTTCTCGTTAGGCGGGACGTCCTCGACCAGTTTCTGGTCAGTGACGAGCGCTCGCACGCGCTGCCTGATCCAGCGCTCGCTGGCGCCGGCGCCCTGCACGAACCCCGCGATCAGCTCCGTCCCGCGAATGCCGTCGCGCCCAGCCTGAAACACGGCGTTCAAGATCGCTGCGTCGGGAACCTTGCCGCCGACCGCGCCCTCATCGTTTACGACGAAGTCCAACGTCTCGCGATCGAAGTCGACCACAACCGACTCCACAAGGTCTTCGGCGTCGCGTGTCTTGGTCCAGTGAATGACCATCCTGTCCTGGGTGACGTCGGCGTCGATGCTGGCGCAGAAGCTGAGCCAACCCGTCAGTGCCGTGGAACCGCGGACCCGGTCCGTGCCGGCGTCGAACTTGGCGAACGGCGGCCGCTTCCGGTCGTGGTGGGCCAGGACCGGCGCACACTTGTGCCGGATGATGATCCCATCGAGGATGGCGGTCAACTGGGCCATCTCGTCGGACTTGTTCTCGTCCCAGGGGTGGGCGTTGCGCAACGGGTCGAGAATGAGAACCTCGGGCCGAACGCGGTAGAGCAACTGGTCGAGACGAGCAAGGTCAACGTCGCTCGCGAGGCTCAGCTGCAGGTGTGCGATGAAGAAGCGACCTCTGGCCTCTTCGTCTGTACCAGCCCAGACCTTCCGCAGGCGGCGCTTCAACGCCGCGGGTGAGCCTTCCAGGGCAACGTGCAGCACGCGTCGCGGCTTTGGCACCTGCAGGCCGAGAAAGGGCGACGCCTCGCAGAGCGCCCGGCCCATCCGCAAGAGGAGGTTGGTCTTCCCAATGCCGGTCGGCCCGACGATCATGCCCTTGCCGTCGACGGTCAGGATGGCTCCCTCGCCCGTGTCCCCAATGACGACATCCAGCGGCTCATCCTCCGCGGAGAGCAACTCGCTCAGCCCGGTTGCCGGGAACGGCACTGGTTCTTGCGAGACGGGCGTCAGTCGACGAACAGGGGTTGGCGCTGGCGGAGCAGCAATTGCTGCCGGCTTCGGGCTCTGTTGCGGACCTCTCGGAAAGAAGCCATCGCGATCACAGGTGAAGCCGTCCGGGCCGGCTGAGTACCAATGACGAAGACACTTCGGGCAGACGGACCGTGACGCGTTAGACGCGATCGTTTCGAGGGTCATCGCGCAATCGAGGAATTAGGCGAGGAATCGTTTCGAACGCCAACAGGGCCGCCAGAGCGCGCCCGAACCGGCTTCCCGCAGCTCCTGGAGGGGCTTGGGGCCGCCACTAGAGCGTGACCACCCTCTGTAGCCTGCTGTAGTTTCTACCTGCACGCGTGTCCGTGCGGCTTCTATGGCGATCCAACCAAGGAATGTACATGCAGTGACGGGACGGTGACCCGTTATCAAAAGAAGATCTCTGGTCCTCTGCTCGATCGCATCGACATCTTCACGGAAGTGCCGCGCGTGGAGTACGACAAGCTGGCCGGAGACGTCAGCGCAGAAGCCTCGTCAGCCGTTCAGCAGCGTGTGCAACGGGCCCGAGACGTACAGCGAGAGCGCTTCTGTGGCACGCGACTCGTGGCTAACGCGGAGATGACACCCACTGAAGTGCGGCAATTCTGCCAGGCTCACCTGAACGAACAGGCGCAATCAATGCTGAAGCTCGCGATGACGCAGCTCTCGCTGTCCGCTCGCGCGTTCCATCGCGTCCTCAAGCTCTCGCGCACCATCGCAGACATGGGCGCGTCGGCGGGAATCACCTCAGCCCACGTGGCAGAAGCCGTTCAGTACAGACAGCGGCTGCGCGGCTAGCTACTCGTGACGAAGCGCCTCGATGGGATCGAGGCGTGACGCGCGCCACGCTGGATACACCCCAGCGACAACCCCGGTGGCTGCTGCAACTATCAGGCCAACGACTATCCAGAGTGGTGTTATCGCGTATGGGTTGTCGCCACCAATCTGAAAACGCTCCGCTACTCGGATAGTGCCTACTCCAGCTAGCACACCGAGCAGGCCACCAAGCGTGGTGACGACGAGCGATTCGATGAGGAACTGCCAGAGGATGTCCAGCCGTTTCGCGCCGATCGCTTTGCGGATACCAATTTCGCGTGTGCGCTCCGTCACGGAGACAAGCATGATGTTCATGATGCCGATCCC
>JBKKBW010000336.1:0-4417 GCA_046713635.1 Dehalococcoidia bacterium | reverse complement strand
GGCCTCGCGGGACTATCAGGAGGCCGAGCGTGCGGCTTCAGGGGTGTGGGGGTCGAATATCGTACTGGTATCAGGGCCCACGTTACGACAGCTCCGTGCGGCGTATCCGAGCTACTTCGCGGATACGACCCTGTTCTTGCGCGAGGTCAAGCGACTGTACGACCAACTGCCGAAGGTGGATCCGTAGTGTCAGCTGTTGTGAGGTGGGAGTCTTGATTGAAACCAAAATAGCACCGAGCGGTGGGTGACTGGGTTCCTCAACAGTGCATCGCAATCGATGTCCTACTGTTGTCATTCGTCCGTAACTAATGTAGGAGGACTTTGATGGCCCTGAAAGGCGCGAGAAACAGAGTGCTCGACGAGAACAAGCAGGTAGCACTAAAGGAGTTTGCGGACGAATGGGGGTGGGCTCCTGGCTCAAGACTTGCCGCAGTGCCTATAGGAAGAGGAGTCTACATCGCAAAGCTCCCGCCAGGTGTGCGGCTAAGGAAGGGTGGCCAGGTTGAGACCGACCAACTCTTAATCCATGCCATTCGATCCATGATGAAGTGAACGCGTCAGCGTAGGACAGCGTGAGCGCGGGTTGCCTACAGGTCCCGCGCCACCGGCATGATCTCTTCGGCGAACCAGTCCATCCACTCAATGAAGCGGTCAGGGTTCGGCGTCTTGGGCGGGCCGACGAGGGTGCCGGTGGCGCCGGCCCCGGCGAGGAGGCCCAGCTCTTCGATGATGGCGTCCTTCGTCTTCGGCGCGATGGTGCGGCCCAGCTCCTTGTGGGTGTAGTCCTCGACGTTGAGCGGCGCGAGCGGCATGATCACCTCGAACGGCGTCGTCCGCGACTGATAGCCGGGCTGCTCTTTGATGTACTGCATCTCTTGCGCGAGCTGCGGGCGTCGCACGAGCCAGGGCAGCCAGCCGTCGCCGATGTTGGCGGCGCGGCGCATCGCGGCCTTGGAGTTGCCGCCGATAAGGATCGGCGGGTGTGGCTTCTGCACCGGTTTCGGCTCGAACGTCACGTCGTCGAAGTTGACGTACTTGCCTGAGAACGACGGATGGTCCTTCGTCCAGAGCTCCTTCATTGCGAGCAGGTACTCGTCCGCGCGCGCGCCGCGTTCGTGGAAGTTGACGTCGAGCAGTTCGAACTCGCGCTCCATGTGTCCGGATGCAGTGCCCAGCGTGATCCGGCCGCCAGACAGCCAGTCGAGCGTGGCGATCTGCTTGGCGAGGAAGATCGGGTTCCGGTACGGCAGCACGAGGATGTACGTGAGCATGCTGACGTGGTGCGTCGCGCCAGCGAGGACGGCCGCGGCGGTCAGCGCTTCAGGGAAGCGCGGGCCCATGATCTCCAGCATTTCGTTCGGGATGATGATGTGCTCCGGCACGGTGAGCCAGTCGAAGCCTACCTCGTCGGCCTTGCGCGCGATGCGCAGGATGTCGGCGCCTGTGGCGTCTGGCTCCCAGCGGCTCATCACCGGCGGGTAGGTAATCAGGGCTGGCATGCCGAGGCCGAATTTCATTGACTATTGTCCCTTGAAATCGCCCGGGTTCGTCGTTGAAACCAGCGGGCACTGGCGGGTCGGAAGGAAATACCCTTCGCTGCGCTCAGGGTGACACGGTGGTGACCCAGTCCGAAGTTCACGCGCTAGCGTCCTGTGAACTTTGGGGGGCGCTTCTCGGCGAACGCGGCGGGGCCTTCGCGGGCGTCTTCCGAAGCGAACACGCGAGCGCCCATCTCGCGCTCCAGCACGAAGCCCGCTTCGAAGTTGAACGAACGCACGACGATCTCTTTGGCGGTGCGCACGGCGAGCGGTCCGTTCTTGCAGATCGCCTCGGCGTACTCCATCGCCTTCGGCATCAGCTCACCTTTCGGGACGACGGCGTTCAGCATGCCAACGTCATACGCGCGCTGCGCGCTGATCGGCTGGCCGGTGAGCAGCAGCTCCATCGCGATCGCCCAGGGGATCTGGCGCGGCAGGCGGATGTGCGAGCCGCCCATCGGGATCAGCCCCCAGCGCACCTCGCCGAGCGAGAACGTCGCGTGCTCCGATGCGACGCGCAGGTCCGTGCCGGCGATCATCTCGACGCCGCCGGCGATGCACATGCCGTTGATCGCTGCGATGACCGGCTTGTAGACGGTCGAGAACTGGCGCTTCTGCGGGTCGTCGTAGCCCATCATGTCGCCGGCGAGCAGACGCGGGATCGCTTCCTTCAGGTCGAAGCCTGCGGAGAACGCCTTGTCGCCGGAGCCGGTAAGGACGGCGACCCACTGTTCGTCGTCGTTTGTGAACTCGTCGAACGCAGCGTCGAGCGCCGCCGACATGTCAGCCGTGAGCGCGTTCATTGCGTCCGGCCGGTCGATCGTGACCGTCACGATGTGACCGTTGCGGTCAGTGCGGATGTTGTCCAAGAGTCGCGTCCGGAGCTAGCTGCCCGCTACGGCCTGCGCGTCGCGGGAGGGGACGCGCTTCGTCGGCTCGATGCCGGTCAGCTTCGCGAGATTGAGACCGAGGATCTTCGCGCGCGTCTCGTCGGTCACCTTCGGATAGCCGTACTGGTGCTGTAGCTCCTCCGGGATGTCGAACGTGCGCATGTAGTCGACGCAGTCCTTCATCGTCACGCCGGGCCAGTCGAGCCCGAAGCATATCTTGTCGGGCCCCGCCCACTCGAGCGCTTCGCCGATCATGTGGTAGCCCTTGTAGGGCGCGCGCGCGAACCAGCCGACGATGCCCGAGATGCCGACGTAGAGGTTGCGGTGCTTACCCGCCATCCCGAACAGCTCTTCGTGGTACGGCCACGCCATGTGGTAGGCGATAACTTTCAGGTCTGGGAAGGCCAGCAGCACGTCGTCGAGCAGGATCGGCAGCGTGTACTTCGTCGGCTGCGGCACGACGTAGGCCATCCCCATGTGGATTGTGAGCGGGACGCCCAGCTCGCTGGCCTTCTTGTAGAACGGCCACATGTCGGGGTGGTTGAGCGGCCCGTCCTCGCAGGCGTAGACCTTGCAGAGCTTCGCGTCGTGGTTCTTGACGAGGTACTCCAGCTCCCAGATCGCGTGGTCGACCCCGCGATGTAAGATTGGCCCGACATTGCACTCGAGGAACATGCGGTCGGGGTACGAAGCGATCTCCTTGATGATGAAGCCATTCGTTGACATCGGCGCGGCGAAGCCGGTGACGTCCATCATCGACTCGCGCAGCCCGAACGCCACGTCGACGCCGCACTCGTCCATCTGCTTGATCAGCTCCGATGCGCGCGGTGGGGCAGGGGGATGCGGCGCGCCCCAGACGTTCGCCACGCCGGTCATCGCGCTGCGGAACCAGCGCCGCACGTCCGGGTAGTAGGCCACCTCTTCCAGCGCAGGCATGAGGTGACATTCCGACGCCGCCACGAAGTAATCGTTGGTCATTGAACTCCCTCACCCCTTTAACCCCTCTCCCCTTCGCTTCGCTCGAGGGCAGGCCTCGATGGGGGAAAGGCGGACTGCCGTTGGCGTGACGAGCTTAGCGCTCGCGTTCTTGACGGGTCAAGCGAGCACGAAGACCGGCAGGTCTTGCTCTGGAAGGTCTTCCCACTCGATACGAACAGGCGCGCCGATCTCGATTCGCTTGCCGTCCGGCGCACGGAGCTGGGCGATCAGGCGCGGGCCTTCCTCCATCTGGCCGAGCACGATCGTGTACGGCACGTCGAACGCGGGGTGCGTCTGGTGGCGGACGACGGTGTAGCTGTAGATCGTCCCGCGCCCGCTCGACGTCATCCACTCGAAGTCGAAGGAGCGGCACTCCGGGCACAGCGGCCCGATCGGGTAGCGGACGTACTGGCACTGCGAGCAGCGCTGGAACTTCAGCTCGTGATTGGACTGGCCTTCCCAGAACGGCGCGGTGTCGCGGTCGGGATGCGGGAAGGGGCGCGGCAAGTCCTGCATCAGTACGCCTCCTTCGAGAGGATGATGCCGCTCGTCGGCACGCCGACGCCGGCCGTGACGAGCACCGTCTTAGGAGCTTCGATCTGGTTGGCTGCCGTACCGCGCAGCTGGCGCACGCCCTCGACGATGTGGCTGAAGCCGTGGAGATAACCGTCGCCGAGGTGGCTGCCGTGCGTGTTCATCGGCCACTTGCCGTTGAGCTCCAGTGAGCCATCTAGGAATAGCTTGACAGACTCGCCGCGCGCCGCGAAGCCGTACGATTCGAGCTGCATCAGCACCATCGGCGTGAACGGATCGTAGATCTCGGCGATTTCGATGTCGTCCGGCGTTAGCTCCGCGACGCGGTACAGCTCCTTCGCGGTCGCATCGGACTCTTCGAGTACGGCGAGGCTTTCGCGCTGGTAGCTCGTCATCATCTCCGCGCGGCGGCCGGTGCCCTGCGAAGCGGCGGCGACATATGCTGGTTGGCCCTTGAGCTGCTTCGCCCTCTCCGCC
>JBKKBW010000335.1:0-3697 GCA_046713635.1 Dehalococcoidia bacterium | reverse complement strand
GTGCTGGCCACCTCGGGTACTATGGGTCGAGGCACCCATATGAGATCACTGCTCCTTCTCGCGGCTTTGCTCCTCGCGTTAATCGCGCCCTCCTCGATCGCGGACGCTGGTCCGCAGCCCACCACCTTGGTCGTTCATGTTGTCAATGATCTCAACGAGAACGGCGTTCGGGACGAGGGCGAACCGGGGCTCGCTGGTTGGAACATATCTCGCATGTGTGGCGACGTCTGGATTCCAGCGGTCAGGACAGGAAAAGACGGGACAGTGACGCTCACCGACGGACACTTTTGCCTGCACCTGGGCGTACGGTTCGGGTGGCTACCAACGGCGCCGATTAAGGTGGCTGTACCAGTACCACAAGGAACCCAATCCGACTTCGCATTCTTCGTGCGTCATGTCGGAGAGGATGTGCAGCTCCTTCGCGGGCTGCCGATTGTCGATGGCCTACCAGCGGAACCGGATGCATCAATCGACGCACTTGTCGGAGGCGTAAGTTGCGGAGAGAGTGCTATCTCACGGCTGTACGGATTGCCTAGTTACGATCTCTATGTGTTGGCTGAATCAGAGCGAGCTGGCTGCGCGCGTTCTGGCGATACGGTTTCGTTCACCATCGACGGCGCTCCTGCTGGCACCGGTACATTTGCAACGCCACCAGGTGAGTGGCCACCGCTTGTTGTAGGTGCCATGCCTATGTACTTCGAGTACTGGTACCACTTGCCGGCAGTAACGGGATTCGTGACTCCGTATGTCAACGGACAGGTCTGCGGCCAAGGTCTTAAGTCATGGCTTTCGCTTCCGCCGCCACCCAACAGTCAGTACGTATTTGTTAAGGCGGACGCCACGCTGAGCGGTTGCGGTGGGGCTGGAGCAATTGTCACCATCCGGGCGGGCGATGTTGTCCTGGAGCAATTGCTATGGCAGGAGGGCCAAGTCTACAGGCGGAACTTTCGCCTGGCAGGAGACGTCGACTGCGACTCCGATGCAGACAGCGAGGACGCGGCGCTGACGCTCCAGTTTGGTGCGGCGCTTGTCGCGCAGCTTCCGTGCGTCGAAGCACCTGATGTCAGTCAGGACGGCACAACTGACTCGATTGACGCGGCTCTAATTCTCCAGCTCGAGGCGGAGCTGATCGAGTATTTCTAGCGTGGCTGGCCGTAGGGGCCGACCTGTGTGTCGGCCCGTGTATCCCGGCCCGAAATAGTGACATCTGACGCTTGGAGCTATTTCCACTTGCGCGTATGCTCGCTTCGAGATGCGTAACAAACGATCATCGGCATACACAAGAAATGAAGTTTTTTTTCGCAGACCCTACTTCGCACGCGCGCCCGTTCGGAGCGAAGTGAGAGGACGAGCGTGCCCTGGGCCGGAGGCGAAGGCGTTTTTCCAGACATGTCCTCGAGAGAAGCGAAGGAACAGACTTCCAGCGCGGGAAGAACACCCAATCAATCAAGAAAAGTGCGTCGACACAGGTTCAGAAGGGGGTATTTTTTCCTTTCTTCCGCAGTCAATCAAGTTGGCGAGGGTTCAGCGTGATAGATGCGCTTGCTATAGTGACGGCGCGCGCCTTTGTGCGCAGAAGCACAATGGGCTAGCAGGGTAGGGGCTCGTGCTCGATACTGAAGCCACTCTGGAGATCGCGCGGCTCGTCGCCGAGTTCAAGCCCGACGACGCCGATCTGCTGCCTGCGCTCCACAAGGTCCAGCACCACTACGGCTACATCCCGCGCGAGGCGATGGCGGTCGTTGCGAGGCAGCTCCACGTCAGCGAGGCACACGTCTACGGCGCGGTAACGTTCTACGCCGAGCTGCGAACGATCCCGCCGCCCGAGACGCGCATCGACTGGTGTAGCGGCCCGGCCTGCCGGCTGAAGGGCAGCGAGCGAATCCGTCGCGCGCTGGGGGCGACGCTGGAGATAGGGATGGAGCAGAACACCCCGGGCGACAAGCTGGGGCTGCATCTAGCGCAATGCAACGGCACGTGCGACTACGCGCCACAGGTGTGGGTGAACGGCAAGGTCATCGGCCCCCTGACGACGAGCGAGTCGATCAAGCTGGCTCGCGAGCTGAAGGGCACGAAGTAGCGCGATGCTGAAGGCGTACGAAGCGATGCGGGCGGAGGCCGATAAGGTCTGGCAGGCGGTCGAGAAGCCGGCGCGGACGTTGGTCCGTATGCCGATCGCGACGTGCTCGATCCCCGGTGGCGCGCTCGAGACGCTGGAGACGCTCCGGCGCGAAGTGAACGAGCGCGGCCTGCCGGTCGATGTCGAGCAGGTGGGTGAGACGGGGCTCTGCTGGCTCGAACCGCTCGTCGAAGTAAGGAAGCCGGACGGCAGCGCCATCCTCTACCAGAAGGTCACGCCGGACCGCGTCGAGAAGCTGCTCACCGAGGCGATCGACGGCGTGTGTCGCGATTACGCCTTCGCTGTCGTCGCGGGCCCGGCCGTCGAGGGCGTGCAACAGCTCGCCGACTACGATTACTGGCAGATCCAGGACCGGCGCCTCATCGCGCGCTGCGGCGTGATCGATCCCGAGAACATCGACCACTACATCGCGACCGACGGCTACTCTGGCTTCGCGAGCGCGTTCGAAGAGACGCAGGAAGGCGTCATCAAGACGGTCAGCGACAGCACGTTGCGCGGCCGCAGCGGCTCGAACTTCCCGACGGGCACGAAGTGGGAGTTCCTCCGCAGCAAGACGCGCGAGCCCAAGTACCTAATTTGCAACGCGGACGAGGGCGACCCGGGCGCGTTCGTGAACCGCATCCTGATGGAGTGCGACCCGCATTCGATCATCGAGGGGATGCTCATCGCCGCGCACGCGACGGGCGCGTCGTATGCGTTCGTCTACATTCGGGACGAGTACCCGCTGGCGATCGAGCGGATGCAGATCGCCGTCGATCAGGCGCGCGAGCGCGGGCTGCTTGGCGATAACGTGCTGGGCACGGGGCTGAAGTTCGATTGCGAGATATGGCGCGGCGCAGGATCGTACGTCTGCGGCGAGGAATCGGGACTGCTGGCGTCGCTGAACGACCTGCGCGGTATGCCGCAGATCCGGCCGCCGTTCCCGGCCGACTCAGGCGTCTTCGGCATGCCGAGCAACGTCAACAACATCGAGACGTACAGCAGCGTCGCGCTGGCGATGCAGAAGGGTCTCGAGTTCTACAACAACGTCGGGACGGAGCGGAACCGCGGTACGAAGATCTTCAGCCTGACCGGCCACATCGATCGGCCGGGCGTGATCGAGGTGCCATTCGGATTCCCGTTCCGGAAGTTCTACGACATGTTCGCCGTGGGCGAGTGGTACGAGCGCAAGTCGTGGAAGGCGATCCAGTCGGGCGCGGCGCTCGCAGGCATCCTGCCAGCGCACATCGCAGTCAAACTGACGATGGAGCCGGAGGTGTTCCGCGAGCACGGCGTGATCATGGGCGGCGGTGGCATTGTCTTCATCGATGAGACGGCGTGCATCGTCGATCTGAACGTCATGTTCTCGTGGTTTCTGGAAGACGAATCGTGCGGGCGCTGCACGACGTGTCATGGCGGCACGCAGCGCATGACGGAGATCTTCCGGCGCATAGCTAAGGGCGGCGGGCGCGGCGACGACTACAACAAGATGGGCATCCTGGGGAAGGCGCTTGTCTGGTCGAACTGCGTACACGGCTCGGCCTCGCCGACGATCATGCTGAAGAGCGCGGAGTACTT
>JBKKBW010000334.1:0-4544 GCA_046713635.1 Dehalococcoidia bacterium | reverse complement strand
CGACGAAGTCGTCGAGGCGCTGGAGCGTGACGGCTACGCCGTCGTCGAGCGGCTGCTCGATACGGAGGAAGCCGCCGCGGTTCGTACCGGCCTCAAGGAGGTGCTGGACGCGACGCCCAAGGGCGGCTACGACTTCGAAGGGTACAAGACGAAGCGCATCTACGCGCTCTTCGCGAAGACCCGCGCGTTCGACGGCCCGGCGCTGCATCCGCTGCTGCTCGGCGTGCTCGACCGCATCCTGGGCAGCTACCAGCTCAGCGCGCCCGTCGGCATCGAGATCGGGCCGGGCGAGACGGCGCAGAACCTGCACACGGACGACATCATCTACCCGGTGAAGAAGCCGCATCAGCACCTGGTTTTGAACACGATGTGGGCGATGGACGACTTCACGGAGGCGAACGGCGCGACGCGACTGGTGCCCGGCAGCCATCGCTGGGTGGATGAGCGGCCGGATGACAATACCGAAGTCATCGTCGCGGAGATGCCGAAGGGCTCCGTCATGTTCTTCGTCGGCAGCCTCTGGCACGGCGGCGGCACCAACAGCACCGACACGCCTCGCCTGGGCGTGATCATCGAGTACTGCTCGGGCTGGCTGCGGCCGCAGGAGAATCACGTCATCGCTGTGCCGCCGGAGGTCGTCCGGACGTTGCCGGAGCGCCTGCAGGATCTGCTGGGCTACGGCATCCAGCCGCCGTTCGTCGGCTACGTGGACGGTCGCCACCCGCGCAAGGCGCTGCTGCGCGAGTAGTCCCGCGTCATCCGATTCGTGTCACCTTGAGCGAAGCGAAAGGTATTTCGCTGCTTACTCGTTTTGGGTTATCCGACTGCGGTCCTTAGCGTAGCGGGGCGACGATCCAGGTTCCTGCTGCAACGGTTCGTGTTCGCGGGTCAGGCTTCAGCCTGACCCTTCCTTCTTCCGTAGGTACGCCTCGCCGCGCGGCGAGAGCTCGTACCCTACATCGAGGCTGAGCGTGAGGCCGAGCGCCTTCAGCTTCCGCACATTTGGCTTGAACGCGAAGCGCTCCATGCCAATCGATTTCGCCAGGTCCGTTGAGACGACCGCGGGCCGCTTCGCGATCAAGTTGAGCGTCCTAGCGGTCCACGGGCCTGTCGGGCTGCGCCCGTCGATGCCCTGCAGCTTCTTCGTGATCAGGGCGAACTCCTCGTCCGAGAGCTGGCCGTCGGCTGCGAGCATCGCGCGCGAGTCGACCGCGCCCACGTAGCGCATCTCGACGCGGTAGAGCCACTCGGGCGCGTGGCCGCGTTTCGAGAGCGCGCGGAGTAGGGCGGCACGGTCAGCGTAGCCCGCGCGTCGAGCGTCCGCGTCTGTAATCGACGCGCTCGGCACCCGCCGGACATCGGTGACATCGACGAAGCCGCTGTTCTGCATCCGGTAGCGGCCACCTGCGCGGGCCTGCGGCCGCGTCCAGTCGCGGAACGTCAGCGTGATCGAGCCGTCGATGATGCCGGGTATAAACGCTGTCTTGAAGAGCATGTTTGTTTTAGGCTACGCCAGCGAAATTGCGCTCGTCCAGATCGCGAGTCAGCCTGGACGAAATCCGGCCAGTTTCGTCCGCGCCACGTCGTTAGAAGGCCCTGAGCCCGGTTATTCTAGCGCGGACGCGAGGTGATGAGGCACAGGGCGCTCCTTGCCTAGTACTAGCGCGGGCCTTGTACAATTCGCGCGAGGTTCCCACACATGGACCGCGAACTAGAAATACTCGAGTCCGTTTGCCTTCGATTCGGATTGGAGACAACTCTCGTCCAGAAACTGATGGAAGTTGAGGAAATGCAAGAGCGGCGACTTCGGCGACGGGGGATCTTCCAGAGCCTCCGTGGAATCATAGAGGAGACCGTAGCAGAAGCAAGCCACGATGATTCTACGCGCTCTTGAGATATGCAACTATCGGTCCTACTGCGGATCTCATAAGATAGAGTTTCCGCAACCCAGCACTGACACGCCTATCCACCTCATTGGCGGCTACAACGGGGCAGGCAAGACCTCTTTCTTATCGGCCCTATCCGCGTGCCTATTCGCAGAGGAAGAGAACCCGAAATTACGGGCGTCTGACCTAACCAAGTCGCCGGGCTGGGACGGCAAGCCCGTGGTACGGGTTGCTGCGGAATTCTCCCATGAGGGACGCTCATTCAGGCTCGCGCGAAGCTGGACCAGAAGAGCCGGAAAGTCCGAGAGCTCCGAGCAAAGCATGGAGCTGCAGTCGCTGTGGGAAGATCAGACGAACGGTGACAGTACAACGGACGACGACCAAATCTCTGAGTACGTCCGTGCGATGTTCCCCGTAGAAATCAGCGACTTTTTCCTCTTCGATGGTGAGCAGATTCAGGCCTACACCGATCCGAAAACAAGCGGCGCCCAGGTCAAGGAGGCCCTTGAGCGGCTGCTAGGCATCCACCTCTATAAGCAACTAAGCGAAGACCTAGAAAAGATCGCTAATGACATTCGCGATGAGAGAAAGAACGTCGATGTCAGTCAAGCACTCAACGAAAAGGCCGAGAGATGGGATCAGATTGAAGTTCGCCTCAGGACTATTGCCGAAGAACGCCAGCGCCTAAGGAAAGCAGCCTCGGAGATAGACCGGAAGCTCGCCGAGCTGTTCGGCCGGCGGGACAAGATCGCGGGTACACTAGACCCAGAGAGCCATCTCCGGCGCAGGGAACTTGACCAGGTGCGCCAGCGCATCGAGACAGATATTGAGAGACTGCGTGGGCGAGTTCCCGACCTTCTTACGGGACCGGCGGCTTTGGCCCTCTTTGCACCACAACTGCATCAGGCAGATGCACTCTTTAGGCAACGGGACGCCAGCTTAGACTTCCCGCGGACGATTGGCGAGCTAGCCAGTTTTGTTTGGGACCACCGTGAGAGCCTGACGGCTGCGCTCGGCGATGGCCACGAACAAAACGAGGTTGAAAGGCTAATCGGGAACCTTCTTCTGGGAAGCGACATTCAGTCCAGTTCACCTCAGGCACTCAACGATGCCGCATGGCTCGTTGCCGAAATGCAACCTGATTTTGCAGAGCTAGCAGGGGTTGAGCATCGCAAAGCTGATCTAAAGGACCGTCTCCGAGAGGTCTATGCCGAACTGAACGGGCTTCCTAGCTTAGAGCTCGTTGACACCGATCTGTTGGAGCTGTCACAAGAGATTCAGCAGCACGAACGGAGTAAGAGTAGGATCGAGGGTGACCTCGCCAGGCTAGGCGGCGAAGAAAAGAACCTGCAGGAAGAAGCAAGTCTTCTAGACTCCGAACTCAAGAAGCTTAGACGAGAATCCACGAAGTTCGAACAATTCTCTTCACAGCTCGAACTGTGCCGGAAGCTCCAGGAAATGCTCGTGGCGTTCGTTTACGAGCTGACCGAGGCGAAGGCCGAGGAACTTGAGCGCTCCCTTACCCGGAAGTTCCTAAAGCTGACCAATATCCCGCAGGCGGTAGAAGCCGTTGAGGTGGACCGAGACGACTATCGGCTATCGGTAAGATTTCGAGCGGCCTCCACGCTAGAAGCGGACGCTGCTAGCGCGGGGCAGAAGGAAGTATTGGCATTCTCGCTCATTTGGTCCCTGGTCGATATGGCAGTCAAACAGCTGCCCATCGTAATCGATACGCTTCTTGCTCGACTGGATTCCATTCATCGCAGGAATATTCTGCGAGACTGCTTCCCAAGTCTCGGACAGCAGGTCGTGATCCTGTCAACCGATGAGGAGATAGGCCGCGACGAGCTGTCTTCGCTTGCGCGTTTTGTGGTTAGCAGGCATCATATCGCCTTCAATCCCGACACCAAGTCCTCAAGGGTGGAAGAAGGTTACATCCTTGATTGACCGCGTTCGCATTTCGACCACGTCATACGAGTTGGCGCAAGAACTGAATGGGCGCTTGCCAGAACTAAGGATGGGGCGCATATACCGTCTCGCAGCGTTAATCAGCCTCCGACAGAACGGTTGGCTTGAGAATGCACCTAGCGGAATCGACTCGGATACGAGTCACCCATGTCGGATGAGCGAGATCTTCGAGATCATGCGAGACGACCGACCTGTATTATTTCCGGCACTGATCGGACTCAAGGCAGGGCGGGACCTCATAGAGGACCAAGTTTACGAGCAAGTCTGGTGGCATATTCACTTGGGAACCCCCACCCTCGCGTCATGGAGCCGTGCCTGTGCTGGTGTTGAAGAGTTGATGGAAAGGATGTTTGGGGAATTCGATATCGATCCTGGCAAACTGCCGCTACCTGAGATATCAGCGTCTGCGGGAAGTCTCCGTTTGTTGGTTGGGCGAGACGCGACTGATCGAGAAGTGCATTGGCATATGAACGATTCAAAACAGGTGGAGAATCCCCACGCGGCGATCGTAGGCCTGAGCGGCCAAGGGAAGACCCAGTTTGCCCTCGACGTCTTGATGCAAATAGCTGATCTTGACCCGGACATAACTTTCACAATTCTCGACTACAAGGGCGACCTCACCGAACCGGGTTCGCGTTCTCGTCATTCCATAACGTCCTCTCTGGGCTGCAGTGTCGTTGGCGTTGGAAC
>JBKKBW010000333.1:0-2852 GCA_046713635.1 Dehalococcoidia bacterium | reverse complement strand
TCGCAGATCTCGCCGGCCATGCGCGCCATGTACGTGTTCAGCGCCGATACGTAGATCGGGACGTTCGGATGCTCGATCGGGCCGGGGTTGAAGAACGGCGAGATGAGCGTGAAATTGTAGTGCTCGCCCTGAAACGCGGGCTTCGTGCCGCTCTGGAACGTGTCGAAGATCGCCTTGAGGCAGAGCACGTACTCGCGGAGGCGCGGGCCGGGCGGACCGGGCCACGCCGTCGAGTAGCGGCGCTCGTTGTGGCCCTTGACCTGCGTACCGAGTCCGAGCTTGAAGCGCCCGCCCGAGAGCCGCTGCAGGTCCCAGGCGATCTGAGCAACAGCGAACGGGCTGCGCGGGAACGCGATCGCGACGTTCGTGCCGAGCGTGATGCGCTTCGTGTGCTCCGCCGCGATCATGAGCGGCAAGAACGGATCATGGCCGGCCTCCGGCGTCGTCGCCCCGTCGAAGCCGAACTCTTCGATCCGGCGTGCGGACTTTGCGATGCCGTCGATCTCCGGCAGGCCAGCGACGCCACCAGCAACGCCCGGTGTGAGCAACAACGTTTCGATTCGCATGTCCTACCTCCCTTCGTTCTGCTGACGGGTGAACAAGTGCTTGAAGAAACGGCCCAGACTCCGCAGCCACGCGACGAGGAAGAACGGACGCTTCGGTTTCTGGTAGGTCGGTTGTAATGTCAGCGCGATCTTCGTGACGAGCTCGTCGGCCCCCTGCTTCGCCCAGGGGACGAACATGTGGTTGATCACTGGCCCCAGGCTACCGCCAAACTCGAGCAGCGCCTCACCGCGCACTTCAGTAGCAGCGCCGCCGTTCGTCTCGGCGAGACGAATCGCGCCTTCGCCCGTTATCGATTCGTTGAGGCCCTTCAGCGCGAAGCCGACGCCCTCTCCTTCGAGCCACTCGGTGATCGTGACATGGAACTTGGTGACCCGCGAGATAGGCCCTATATCGCCCTTCACCGTCCAGAGCGACTCGCGGTCGTTGACGACTTCGTGCTCCTGGTAGCCTTTCGCGAGCGGAGCCCAGTTATTCATATCCTTGACAAAGTCCCAGACCGTTGCTCGCGGGACTTCGATGGTCGCCGTGTAGTCGACTTTAGGCATACTAGCGAGCCTTCGCTTCCTGCGCGGCGCTAATGCCGCACAGATAGCCCCACGTCATCGCGAGGCCGATAGTCCCCCCGCCGCCAAAGTAGCCAGGGCCAGACACGCCGGCCATCGCATTACCCGCAGCGTACAGCCCGCCGATGACGTTGCCGCGCACGTCGAGCACCTGACCATGCGTGTTTGTGCATGGACCGCCCTTCGTGCCGGACGAATGCGCATCGATCTGCAAAGCGTAGAACGGGCCCCGTTCGATGGTACCGAGGTTCGGGTGCGGCGCGGTCGGGTCGCCCATCCAGCGCTCGTACGCGCCCTCGCCTCGGCGGAAGTCGCTGTCCTTACCATCGCGCACGAAGCCGTTCCAGCGCTCTACCGTGACCGCGAGGCCGTTCGGGGCAATACCTACGCGCGCTGCGAGCCCTGCGAGCGTATCTTCCTTCGGGAGCCACTCTGGATCGGGATCGTCGGGCATGACGGTCATGATCGGGTAGCGCTCGCGGTACTGCGAGTCCACGATCAGCCAGCACGGCAGGTTGCGTAGTTCGTAGTTGCCCGGGTCGAAGTTGTAGAGGGCCTTGCTCATGTCGTTGTAGTTGATGCCTTCGTTGACGAAGCGTTCGCCATGGCGGTTCACCATGATCGAGTGCGGCAGCGTGCGCTCGCCGACGATCCAGCGGCTGACCGGCTGCCCGTCGGACTCTTCGCCGGGAACGCAGGCACCAGGGTACACCCACGCTTCCGTCATGTTGCCGATGTCCGCGCCGACTTCCTGCGCCATGATCAGCGCGTCGCCTTCGTTGTAATGCGGGCTGCAGCTATGCGTGATCGGTCCGGGCAGAAAGCGATCGCGCAGCGCTGCGTTCCACTCGAAGCCGCCGCTGGCGAGCACGACGCCACCGCGCGCGCGGATGAAGACGTCACTGCCGTCTTGCTCAACGCGCAGGCCAACAACGCGACCGTCTTCTCGCACAAGCTCCCGAGCACGCGCCTCAAGCTGGGGCTCGACCTTGCGATCGAGGCAGCCGCGTAGCAGCCGGCCGATCAGCGCGTTGCCGGACGCGACGAGTCCGTCCTTCATGCGCTGGACGATCTCGCCGACCGGCAGTGACTTCGGCTGCGAGAACGCCATGAACGATTCCTCGATCTTGATCGGGACGAAGAGCAGCGGCGACGGACGTAGCTTGTCGGCCCAATCGCCCAGATCGGCCTTCAGGAACATCTCGGGGTCGAGCGTCCGGCCGCACGTCTTCGCGCCCGTGTCTTCTGGCCGGTAGTCAGGCATCGGACAGGCGCGATAACGCACCGGCGTGTGCTCCTCCAGATACGTCAGCATCACGTGCGCCGTGTCGACGAACGTCTCGATCAGCTCATCGGACGAGCGACCAGCGGCGAGGCGCTTGCAGTACGCGAGCGCCTCTTCGCGCGTGTCCTGCGCCCCGATTTCCGACATATGGTGGTTGAGTGGGACCCAGATGCCGCCGCCGGACACTGCCGTCGTGCCGCCTATCTTGTCAGAGCGTTCCAGCACTACGACGTTCGCGCCGTTGTCGTGCGCGAGTATCGCTGCAGTCAGTCCGGCGCCGCCCGATCCGACAACTGCAACATCGACTTCCTGGTCCCAGCGTTGCTCTGCCAAACGATTCTCCATGACACACAAGCGCTCACGTGTCCGCCAACGACCGTGAGCAGCGCCCGATGCGTTTACTTGACCGCCTCAGCGGGGCCACGGTACAACACAAC
>JBKKBW010000332.1:0-4060 GCA_046713635.1 Dehalococcoidia bacterium | reverse complement strand
GATGTGGCCCAGCTTCGTGAAACCGACTTCGTGATAGAGCTGGATCGCCTCGATGTTGCGCGCGACGGGGCGGATGCTCAAGGACTCGGCGCCGCGCTCTGAGCATCGCTCGATCGCGTGCGCCAGGAGCGCCCGGCCGATACCACGTGAGCGGTGCTCCGCGCGCACAACCACGGGATCGATCTCTAGCTCCCCTGCGCCCTCGCTGCCGATCAAGCTGTAGAACGCGACCAGCGCACCGTCCAGCTTGCCCAGCCAGGTCTCCAGGCAGGTGGCTTTGGCGACGTGCTCATCGAAATAGATCCCGGGGTCGTCCCCGCCAATCGTCTGGTCGTCATAGATATCGCGGTGTCGCTGCGTCAGCTCGCGCCAGAGGTCACGGCACACGTCGAGGTCGCGCGCCTCGTACGCGCGGATTGACACGGCGGCACTCACCCGGTCTGGCTCTCCAATTCGAACCAGATCTCTATGGAGTAACCGTCCGGGTCCTTCGCGAAGAGGTACGGCTCGCCGGGCACGAACTCGCCTCGCTTGGCGATCGTTCCGCCGGCGCGTTCGACGGCCTCGGCTGCCGCATCGATGTCGTCCGGGCTGGTCAATCGAAAGCCGAAGTGGCTCAGGCCGCCGCCGAGCGCACCAATGTCATCGCCGGTCTCCTCAATCAGCGTGATGATGTCGTGCGCCCCTGGTGTGTTCATCTCCGCACTATTCTCCCCGCGGTGGAGGACTCGGCTCCCGAAGACCTGCTCGTAGAACCGCAGCGATCGCTCAAGATCGCGCACGGCCAGTCCGAGGTGCGTCAGGCCCATCGTCTTAATCATCGTTCCTACTTCACCACCACGCCCGCACTAGCCTCCACGCGCCCCACTCGCGCCGCGAGCAGTCCATCGCGCTCCAGCGCCGTCGCGAGCGCGTCGGCGCGATCGGCCGGCAGCGCGATCAGTAGCCCGCCGGAGGTCTGCGGATCGAAGAGTAGGTGCTCGAGGTCCTCTGACAGCGGCGACGCAAACTCAATCTTGCCCTCGAGGCCGCGTCGATTGCGATTGCCACCGCCCGTGACGTGACCTTGCCGGACGTACTCGAGCGCGCCGGGCAGGGCGGGCACGTTCGGCGCGTCGATGACGATGCGGACGCCGCTTCCGCGCGCCATCTCCTCGGCGTGGCCGAGCAGGCTGAAGCCTGTTACGTCGGTACAGGCGATAACACGCGCGTCGCGCGCGAGGTGCGCCGCGTGACGGTTGAGCGTGAGCATGCCATCGACGGCGGACTGTAGATGCTCGGGCGCGCATTCGTCCGCGCGGGCGGCGGTCAGCACGATGCCCGTGCCGAGCGCCTTGGTCAGCAGCAACACGTCGCCCGGACGCGCGCACGCCTTGCGCATGATGCGGTCAGGGTGAACGGAGCCGGTGACGCACAGTCCGTACTTCGGCTCGGCGTCGATCAGCGTGTGACCGCCCGCGATGACACCGCCGGCCTCGGCAACTTTCGCGGCGCCGCCGCGGAAGATCTCCGCCAACACCTCGGGTGGCTGGTCCTCCGGAAAGCCCGCGACTTGCAGCGCGAACAGCACTTCACCGCCCATCGCGTAGACGTCGCTCATCGCGTTCGTCGCGGCGACGGCGCCGTATGTGTACGGGTCATCGACCACGGGCGGGAAGAAGTCGACCGTCTGGACGATCGCCAGCTCATCGCTGATGCGATAGACAGCGGCGTCGTCGGGGCCTTCGATGCCGACGAGCAGGTCGGGGAAGTCTTCCGCCCGGAACGACTCGCGGAGAGGCGCCAGCACCTGCGCTAGCGTCGCGATGCCGGCCTTGCCGGCGCAGCCCGCGCAGTTCGCTAGCTGGGTCAATCGAACCTGTTCTACGGCCATTCGCCCTCGTCTCCAGCTTCCAAACGCACTGTAACACGGCTCCAAATCGTATCCAGAAGCGTCACACTTCGGATACCACTTCCCCACCCCTCGGGGCGTACCCTGAAACTACAGCAATCCCGAAAGGTAGAGCCGGTGACGACACGATTCCGAAGACCACTGGGAGCACCCCGGACGCTGAGCGCCAACGCCGCGGATGTACTGGTGACTCGGCGCGTACTCGACGTCGACTCCACGCGACCGGCGATTGCTGTGCGTACGCATCCCCGCTGGGCGAGCATCCGCTCATCCCCCGCCGAAGAGCGGATGCCCGCCGCTAGCAAGCAGTAAGGAAGGGTAAGGCATGAAAAGCTATTGGAAAGCAGGCCTGACCGCCGTCCTGGTCCTGGGTGTCGCGGCAATGGTCACGAGCATGGTGGCCGCACAGACATCCGGCTCGACGCCGTCAGCCACGGACGATCAAGCGACATCGACGCCCAAGGCTGACGATGGCGATGGCAGCGACAACACCACAGACAAGGAAACGAGGCGCGACGACTACCTGGACGCGCTCGCCGCCAACCTGGGTGTCAGCCGCGAGGCGCTTGATCAGGCGTTCACGGACACCGCGCTCGAGATGGTCGACAAGGCGTTGGCCGACGGCAAGATCACCGAGGATGAGGCAACGAAGATAAGGGAGCGTATCAACTCCGGCGACTTCGCTCCGTTCGGCCCGGGCTTCGGCCACGGATTCAAGAAGGGCTTCCATCACGGCTTCGACGTGGGCGTCAAGCTGGAAGACCTGGCGACCTTCCTGGGCATCGACGTCTCCGCCATCCATGAAGGCCTGATGAACGAGCAGAGCCTGGCGCAGATTGCGGAAGCGAACGGCAAGACCCGCGAGGAGCTGAAAGCACACATCAACTCGAACCTCGAAGAGCACCTCGCCGAAATGGTCGCCGACGGGTCGCTCACCCAGGAACAGGCAGACCAGAAGCTGCAGAACTTCGCGGATCACCTGGACGAGATGATCGATCGCACCGGCCCGCCGTTCCACGGACGTCCTGGGCACCACGGCGGTCGGTCCTCGCTTCTTCCATGAGCGCGACGCCAACGACGATTCATCGACGCCGGGCGATACCACCCAAACGAGCGCGCTGACGCTGTAGTCGGCGGCTAATCTCCGGCGTGTGTCAGGGCGAGGGAGGGTTTATGCAGCCTCCCTCGCCTCGCGTCCGAATATACTGTATGTAGGCGGGGAGCCTAAGGTAGGAAAGGCATGACTGAGAAGAACGGCAACAGCACCCACGAAACCATTCTTGTAGCGGACGACGACGAGCACATCGTCGAACTCGTCTCGATGTACCTGAAACGCGAAGGCTACCACGTGGAAGCCGCCTACGACGGCGACGAAACGCTCCGCAAAGTGAACGAGTTCCATCCTGCGCTGCTCGTGCTCGACATCATGATGCCCGGACCCGATGGGCTCCAGATCTGCCGTAGCCTGCGACGACGCGGCAACGTCCCCATCCTCCTCGTCACGGCACGCTCGTCGGACATCGACAAGATCGCCGGCCTGCGTTTCGGCGCCGACGACTACGTGACGAAGCCCTTCAACCCACAGGAGCTCGTCGCCCGCGTCGAGGCAGTGCTGCGGCGTTCGCGCACCAGCGACGCGGAGCCGAAGGCAGAGCACTTCGAAATCGACGGGCTTGAGATCGACATCTCAAGCCGCACAGCGGGTCTTCGTGGTCAGGCCGTCCCGCTCACGCCGCGCGAGTTCGACTTGCTCGCGACGTTTGCGCGTTTCCCAAACGTCGTGCTGGACCGCGAACACTTGCTCGATCTGGTGTGGGGTACGTCGTTCTATGCGCTCCGCACAGTCGACGTGCACGTGGCGCGGCTGCGCGACAAGTTGCGCGGCAGCAAGCTAAAGATCGAAACAGTCTGGGGAAGCGGCTACCGGCTGGCAACCGAGTAGCACGACACTTCGGTGGCGCCGCGCTTCTTCTACGGTCTGCAGTTCAAGCTCATCCTAGCGTTCTCGCTAGTTGTGATCGTAGCGCTTGTGCTGGCAGGCAGCGTCTTCGTTGCAGTGCAGCGCGGCGACGCGCAGGGCCACGCGCTCGACCACGTCGTGGCGGCGTCACCGCCGCTGTATACCGGTTTCACATTCCGTCAGCGTCAGGAAGAGTCGTTCTTCGAAAT
>JBKKBW010000331.1:0-5394 GCA_046713635.1 Dehalococcoidia bacterium | reverse complement strand
ACCTCTGTCTCCGCCACGGGAACCACTGTAATACGAAGAACACGTAACCCAGGATGAGTCCGAACTCCGCCAGCACAATCGCCCAGCGACCTGCCAGGTCGCCGACCATGGGCGCGCCCAGCGCTAGATCGATGATCAGCACCCCCAGGATCGCGAGATGCATTGGAAACGACATGCGTGCTGCCTATCCTAATCATCGGCCTCGTTACGTTCAAGTGGTGTTGTTGCGGATGTAGACGAATATTTCCTATACTCGCGCAGCCAGCTGGAGAAATCCCCATGCGCCGCCTACTTCCTCTCGCGCTCTTGCTGATCGTCCCGATAGCGCTGTCTGCGTGCGGCGGTGGCGGGGAAGGCAGAGATTTCTTAGACGATCCCGCAGCCTACTGCGATCTTGACGAACCAGCCTGCGAGTCAAGGTTAGCTACGGCCATTCAATCCACCATGCCGACTCCTCGGCCTGACGCTGATATCGTAGCGGAGGAGATGAAGAGCACGATCCTTGTAGACCCGCTGGTACAGGAGATACTCGCGAGTCGGCAGCTTGGAGTCGACTTCTGGCTTGACGTATCTCCTTCCAACCGCGCTCGGCATGGCGAGGACGGAGGCGTTTTCAGGATATTCTTTGCCGCGCCCGTGTCATTTGAGAGGGAAGTTCCGGTGGCGTCAGATCCGTGTAAGGGCCGGGTGGGTGAAAGCGAGGTCATTGACCCAGCCGATCCGTGCCTAAACGATGTGCGTGAGTTCTCTACAGCCATCCGTCGCTTCGACGACGCGCTCGTTGTCCGCGGCAGAATCGACCTCCTACGCCATGGCGTGTACAACCTTGAACAAGACTGGATAAATCCAGATAGTATCGCCAGGATCATCGAAGGACTAGAAAACGGTCAACCATGATCTCCCTTGACGATGCGACGAATTTAGAGCCCAGGTGGTGGAATGTCTCCACTGACCTTAGTCGTGCGCGGTGTTAAACTCGCCCCATCATGCCGCGATACATCCTCGCGCTCGATCAAGGTACGTCTAGCTCACGCGCCGTACTCTTCGACGAGGAGGGAGCGCGCGTTGCGCAGGAGCAGCGCGAGTTCCCCCAGATCTACCCGCAGGCCGGCTGGGTGGAACACGACCCGGAAGCGATCTGGTCGTCTCAGATCGAGTCGGCGCAGGCGCTCGTGCGGAGCGCGGGCGTGCCGCTCGACCAGATCGCCGCGATTGGCATCACGAACCAGCGAGAGACGGCCATCGTCTGGGAGCGCGCGACAGGCAGGCCGATCGCCAACGCGATCGTCTGGCAGTGCCGCCGGACGGCCGCGATGTGCGACGAGCTGCAGAAGCGGGGCCTGGAGCCGCTGGTGCGCGAACGCACCGGTCTGGTCATTGACGCCTACTTCTCCGCGACGAAGGTCCGCTGGCTGCTCGACAACGTGCCCGACGCGCAACGCCGCGCTGAGGCGGGCGAGCTGGCCTTCGGCACGGTCGATAGCTGGCTGATCTATCGGCTGACCGGCGGCCGCGTCCACGCGACCGACGCGACGAACGCGTCACGGACGATGCTCTTCAACCTGCACGATGGCCGATGGGACGGCGAGTTGCTGCGCCGCTTCAACATACCGGCGTCGATGCTGCCGGAGGTTGTCGACTCGAGCGGCGTGATTGCCGAGTGCGATGCGTCGTTACTCGGAGCGTCGTTGCCGATCGCGGGTATCGCCGGAGATCAGCAGGCCGCGCTCTTCGGCCAGGCCTGCTTCCGTCCCGGCGACGCCAAGAACACGTACGGCACAGGCTCGTTCCTGCTCATGCACACCGGCGGCACGCCGCCGAAGGCCGAGAAGCTGCTCGCGGCCGTTGCCTCACGGATTGCCGGCAAGCTGGAGTACGCGCTCGAAGGCAGTATCTTCGTCACGGGCGCGGCCGTGCAATGGCTGCGGGACGGGCTGGAGTTCTTCGAGAATGCAGCCGAGATCGAAGCGCTGGCCTTATCCGTCGACAGCAGCGACGGCGTTTACCTTGTGCCTGCCTTCGTCGGGCTGGGCGCGCCGCACTGGGACCCGTACGCGCGCGGCGCCATCTTCGGGCTGACGCGCGGCAGCACGCGCGCTCACATCGCGCGCGCCACGCTGGAAGCGATCGCGTTCCAGACGCGCGACGTGCTGGACGAGATGGAGCGCGAGAGCGGCATCCGCCTCGAATCGCTCCGGGCCGACGGCGGCGCATCGCGCAACGATCTCCTGATGCAGATACAGTCCGACACGATCGGGCGGCCTGTCGTTCGTTCAGCGATACCGGAGACGACGGCGCTCGGAGCGGCGTACCTGGCGGGTCTGGCCGTCGGCCTATGGAAGAGCACAGACGAGATATCGCCACGCTCAGACCGGACGTTCGAGCCGCGTGGCTCGCGCGAGGAGCGCGACGAGCGTTACGCTGGCTGGCAGAAGGCAGTCGAACGTACGAAAGGCTGGGCGAGTGCCTCCCCTCCCCGCGTCGGGGAGGGGTCAGGGGAGGGGTAAGATGACTCGTCTCGAAGGCAAAGTCGCTATCGTCACCGGCGCTGCCGGCGGTATTGGCAGCGGCCTTGCAGAGGGGCTGGCGCAGCACGGCGCGCGCATAGTCGCTGCCGACTACGACGACGCGGGCGCAGCTGCGCTCGCCAAGAAGCTGCAGGGCGAAGGCTTCGAGTGCATGGCACTGAAGCTCGACGTCACGGACGAAGCGTCAACGCTCGCGTTGGCACGACAGACCCTCGAGCGTTTCGGGCGGATCGATATTCTCGTCAACGCCGCGGCGATCTACGCATCGTTGGAACGCAAGCCGATCTCTGAAATCGACATGGCGGAATGGAATCGGGTGCTATCTGTGGACTTCACCGGCAGCGCGCTCTGCGCGCGGGCCGTCCTACTGTCGATGAAGGAGCAAGGCTCCGGCGTCATCATTAATATAGGGTCTGTGAACACGCATCTCGTCCCGGAGGGCCGCGCCCACTACAACTCAGCAAAGTCGGCGGTCGAAACGCTGACGCGGACGCTCGCGCGCGAGCTTGGCCCGTTCGGCATTCGCGTCAACGCGATCGCACCGGGTTTGGTGCGGACTGGGAAAGCCAAGCTTGTCTCCGAGGAGCGTTACCAGCAGACGGCGCACGACCGCGCGATGCGTCGCGAGATGACCCCTGCGGATCTCGTTGGCCCGCTCGTTTTTCTCTGCTCCGAAGACGCGGCGATGGTCACGGGCCACGTGCTCGTCGTGGACGGCGGCCAGATATTCGTCTAGCTAGAGAACGTTAGGCTTTCGCGCGAGCGCCGTTCGGACGGCGCTCCCCGTCTTCAAGGGCAGTGCGGCGATGCCGGCGTAGACGGCCATATCGATGCAGCGCTCCACGACTGCGATGGAAAGTTACGCCTCCGGGGTGCGGCCGTTTGAGCCGCGCTCGAAAAGCAGTGCGGCGATGCTGCCGTAGACGGCCATATCGATAACGGCGTTCCACGATTGCGACGCGACGGCTTCCCAGAAGCTCGCGTTCTTCCGCGGCATGTTGTCATAAGGAATTGGCAGCCGGTCCATCACAACGTGGCTGCCCACGAACGCGCTAGCTAACAGAGCAAGCCGCGCCACGGAGCGCGCGCTGGGCCCCCGTCCGCGCGCCAGCGATGCTGCAGCCGCGATCGCCCCGACGCCCGCACCAACGATCAGCGGGAATACCGGCTTATGCGTGATCACCTCATGGTGCAACGAAAAGACATCGCCGTTGGCGACGTAGCCCATCAGGAAATCGACGTCAGGCAGGTTCGCAGCCACGACGGCCAGGGCCATCGCACCTGGAGACTTCACACCGGTCGCGCGTGCCAGCGCGTAGCCGACGATGCTGTGGCCGAGCGGTGTTGCCATGTACTACTCTTGCTCCTCGGGGACGAGCGCGCTCCCGTTCCATCGATACGTCGTCGTCTTGAGGTCGGTTGGGCAGCAGAAGGGATCGCCCGGCGCGTACGAGGCCTCGGTCACCAGGATGCCGCCGTCCACCAGGCCAACGGTTAGGCTGGTCTGCGTCGTGACACGGAGCAGCTCCGTTAGACCGGCGGGCTGGTAGCTGTAGACGATTACGGCTATGTTGCCGCCCTCACCGCCCGAGGAGATCGGTATCACGGCGTCCTCTACTCCGTCACCTGTAACGTCTGCGTATGAGATGGAGTCGTCCGTGACGACGCCGCCCGAGGTCGTGAGGTACTCCTGCAGGCCAGGCTGCAACGTCAGGTCGTCCTGGCGGATGTCCGGTCCCGGGGTCGGTGTTGCCGCGGGCACGGTTGGCGCCAGCGTGGCCGTCGGTTCGAGTGTCCTAGTTGCCGTAGCGCTACCTCCGTTTTCGTCATCGCCGCATGCTAGGAGGAGACCTGACGCCCCTAGCGACAGCACACAGGCTAAGACGACCAGATGTCTCGGCAATCCATGCCTCACTATCAGAATACGAGAGAACAAAAGGACGCCAGCCAGCAGTCATGCGCCGCGAGTTTCAGCCAGGCAGGCGTCTAATCACTATATAAGATAGGCCATGTCATTTGAAAAAGGGGCCCGTCAACTGACGCCGTCGCTAGACGGCGTCAAAGGGACGGCCTCACCGTCGCTAGACGGCGTCAACTGACCGCCAGCTTGATTCCGGCCGTATCGAACGCCTTTGTGAGCCGCAGGCGCATCTCTCGCATGACGTCCCACTGGCGGTTCGGGAGCGTGTCTCCCAGGATGCGAACGTCGATTCCACCGGGCCGCAAATCGTCCACGCCTAGAGCCTTGGGTGGCGAGGTAACGGCGGACTCCCACTGCGGGTCTCGGGCGAGCGCCTCGCCCGTGCTGTTCACGGCATCGAACACGCGCTCGAGGTCCTGGCCATGCTGGACAGTGATGAGCATACTGACGCGCGAGAGCGCGCGCGTGTGGTTGCTGGAGACAGTAATGGCGCTGTGTGGCACGCTGTGCACCGTACCGTCGACGTCTCTGAGAAGCGTGCGGCGCAGGTTGACGTCCTCGACGACGCCGCCAACGCCCGCCAGGTTCACTACGTCGCCCCGGCCGTACTGGTTCTCGACAAGAATGAACACGCCGCCGAGCACATCGCGCACGAGGCTTTGCGCGCCCAGGCCGATAGCGATGCCCACTACGCCCGCGCCTGCCAGCAGCGCACCGATGTTGATGCCGAAACTTGGCAGCACCGTTAGGAGCGCAATCACGACGGCCACGGTGAACAGCGTCCGGTTCGCGACGCTCGTCAGGGTATCGATGCGCTTGTCTACCTCGAATTGTGGTTCGCCGCCCATCTGCGACGATACGCTCGCCCGTAGCGCGGGCGTTATCAGCCGCTCGATGATTCGTAATGCGATGTAGATGACGACCAGAACGACGATGGTGCGGGCG
>JBKKBW010000330.1:0-9653 GCA_046713635.1 Dehalococcoidia bacterium | reverse complement strand
GAACCGCGCATTGTCACGCTGGTTGTGTCCCGCGGCGTAGACCCCAGGAACGAGCACCGCGGGGAGTCCTGCTGCCGGCAACTCACCAAGCACTGACGCGCCTGAGCGCATGACGGCGAGATCGGCGGCTGCCATCGCGCCCGACATGGCTTCGAGGAAGCCGTGGACGTGATAGCGCTCCTGGATCGGCTTCGGGAGCGCCTCGCGCGCAGCAAGAACCTCGGTTTCTTCTGACCGGCCGGTCACGTGGAGCAGATGACAGTCGGCGAGAAGACCATCGAGCTGCTCCATCACCGCTCGATTGATGCTGCGCGCTCCTTGGCTGGCGCCTGTAACCAGCAGCACCGGCTCATCCGCCGGCAGTCCAAGGCGCGTGCGAGCGCCCCTCCTCTCGGCCGTCCAGAAGTCACCGCGTACCGGGTAGCCAACTGCCCGCGCCTTCCCGGCAGGCAGTTGGCGAAGCGATTGCTCCGTCGTAGTTGCGATCAGCGTCGCCAGCTTTGCCAGGAGCCGCACAGCCCAGCCTGGAGTCACGTCGGGCAGGTAGACGACTAGTGGCCGCCGTCGCCAGCGTGCAACCAAGCCGACAGGCACACTCGCGTAGCCGCCAGTAGCGAACACAACGTTTGGACGAAACCGGCGAAGCGCGAACCAGGCTTGCACCGTGCCAGCCACTAGTGTCGACACGTTCCGCAGAGCATCGAGCGGTGAGGCGACCCGCAGCGGCGCAGCGTTCACCGCTTCGAATCGAATATCCGTCGGCTTCACCAACTCCTCGTCCATACGTCCGCGCGCTCCGACGTACAACAGCTCGACCGGCTTCGGGCCGGCCAGCAGTGCTTCTGCAACTGCGAGGGCTGGGTACACGTGGCCACCGGTGCCTCCTCCTGAAAGGACCACCCTCACCTCGCTCCCTTTTGTCCAACGATACGCTTCGACGGTCTGCTTTGCTGTCGAGGCTCAGCTTCCGGGATTTTCGCTGTCCTAGAGATACTGAGCAGGACACCAATCGCCGCCATGAGCGCCGCAAGCGCTGAACCGCCAGCGCTCAGAAACGGCATAGGAATGCCTGTCATCGGGATCGCGCGCGTTACGCCGCCCACATTGATGAGTGCCTGGTATGCGATCCAGACCACGATGCCTGTAGCGAGGAGCGATCCGAAGTCGTCGCGCGCGCCGAGGACGATACGGAACCCTCGATAGATCAGTACGGCGAACAGCACAATGACCGCCATTGAGCCGATGAAGCCAAGCTCTTCGCCTACGATCGCGAAGATTCCATCAGTGTGGGCGTTCGGAATGTAGAAGAACTTCTGCCTGCTGGCACCCAAGCCAAGACCTTCGATACCACCGCTCCCGAGGGCGATTAGCAACTGTAGCGTGTGAAAGCCGATACCCGAGGGATCGTTGTCCGGATCCATGAAGGCAAAGAGGCGATCCGCACGGTATCCTCCGGTGGCAATGAGCAGCGTCGCAACGACGCCTCCGATGCCAATCAAGCCGGCGACGTGCGCGAGCGATGCGCCGGCAACGAAGAAGAGCGTGACCGTGGTGAACACGAGCACGGAGGCTGTACCGGTGTCAGGCTCCAGCAACGTTAGGCCCGCGACGATACCGACCATCGTGACGAACGGCACAAAGCCCATCGCGAAGTCCTTCAAGTCGGTGCCCTTGCCGGCCAGCCAAGCGGAGACGTAGATGATCAAGGCAAGCTTCGCAAACTCGCTTGGCTGCACTGGTGGCAGCGGCCCTAGCGCGATCCAGCGCGCGGCGCCGTTCCGCTCCAAGCCAACGCCCGGAACCAAAACTGCGGCCAGCGACACGATAGCTGCCAACATAAGGAGTGGGCTGATCGAACGCAGCCTGTGGTAGTCGATGCGCATCAGCGTCAGCATGAGCGCCGCACCTATCACCGCCCAGAGAATCTGACGCAGCACGAAGTAATTCGCGTTGTCAAACGCCTCCAGGCCCACAGCGAAGCTGGAGCTGTAGACCATGATGACGCCGAGCACGACAAGCCCAAGAACTAGCCCCAGAATGAGGTAGTCCGGCTCACCTTCGCTTACCCGACGTGTCTCCGCAGAGGCGATGGCTCTTTCCCTCCCTTCGCGAGTTTCTGAACGATGCGGCGAAAGTCTTCGCCGCGTTCCTCGAAGTTCGAGTAAGAATCAAAGCTCGTACACGCTGGGGACATTAGGACGATATCGCCGATGCGCGCATGAGTCTTTGCCAGAGCAATCGCTTCCTCCAGCTTATTGACGCGCTCCACCGGCGGAGCGGCACCGTTCACCGGAATCGCTACCTTGCGTAGCGCTTCCTCGATCTCAGGCCCAGCCTCGCCGAAACAGACAACCAAGCGGCATCGCTCAATCGCCTTGCGCGCCAGCTCGTCGAATGGGAGGCTCTTCCCGCGCCCGCCGACCAGCAAGATGATCGGCTCGTGAAATGACGCCAGGCCCGCCATCGTGCGTTCCGGCGTCGTCGTGATGCTGTCGTTGTAGAAGGCTACACCGCCGATGCGGTTGACGAGCTCGAGTCGATGCGGTACTGGCGTGAACTCTCGGATCGCGTGCTGCATCGCGGCAAACTCGAGTCCCGCAGCACCACCAACCGTAACCGCAGCAAGCACGTTCGCTATGTTATGCGCACCGAGCAGCGGGACGGCGTCTGTCGATAGCAGCTTCGTTTCGACTGAACCGTGCTTCCAGACGATCCAGCCTTCGCGCACAAACGCACCGCCGCCACTGGGTACTCGCTTAGCGCTGAACCAGATTACTTTCCCGGGCGCCTCCGTCGCGAAGGAACACGCAACCTCATCGTCAAGGTTTAGTACAGCAATGTCGTCGCGCTTCTGATACTGCAGAATACGCAGCTTCAGAGCCGTGTAATCCTCCCAGGAGTAGCGGTCCAAGTGATTCGGTGTGACGTTGAGTACGCAGGCGATGTGTGGGCTGTGCTCCACGGTTTCGAGCTGGGTATGACTCATCTCAAGCACAACCCACGTATCGGGCGTTATCTGATCGAGCAGGGCGAGCAGGCCAACGCCGATGTTGCCCCCCATAGCGTGCCTTCGGCCGGACGCCTGAAACATCGCGTCAACGAGCGCTGTAGTCGTCGTCTTTCCGCTACTGCCAGTGATTCCAACCACCGTGCCGGGACAGAGTTCTAGGAAGAGCTTCATCATCGAGCCGATTGGTACGCCGCGCTCGCGAGCTTGGCTGAGCGCAGGAAGGGTTAACGGCACGCCTTGTGAGACGAACACCATATCCGCCGCCGTTATGTCTTCCACATTGTGCGCCCCAAGTGAGAACCGGACCGCGAGACCGTCCAACTCCTGAATCCTTCGTGACAGCTCTTCGGGGGATTTGACGTCGGATATGGTGACGGAAGCCCCTTGCGCGGCCAAGTATCGCACTAGGTCGACGCCCTCGATGCCGAGCCCAAGTACCGTAACCTGCTTATTCACCAGGGACTCTCGATTACCTGTCATAGCACTTTCACATTATCCTGTCAAGGCGAGCGCCACTCCGAGTGCTGCTCCCGCGACGCCGACCAGCCAAAAACGCATCACAACATGCGTTTCCGGCCAGCCCGTTAGCTCAAAGTGGTGGTGGAGTGGCGCCATTCTGAACACACGCTTACCCCGAAGTTGAAACGATCCGATCTGGACTACGTCAGATATCGCCTCCGCGACGAATACGACGCCGATGACCAGCAGCAGGAGCCACCAGCCCGTCATCATTGCGACGGTTGCCAGACCCGCGCCTAGCGGCAATGCGCCAGTTTCGCCCAAGAAAACCCGCGCGGGGTGGGCGTTGTACCAAAGAAACCCACCCAGTGCTCCCGCCACCGTGAAGCAGAATACAGCGAGGTGGCCATCGCCGTGCGCGAAGGCGATGAAGCCGTATGCACCGTAGGCAAGTACGAGCAGACCACCGAGCAGCCCATCGAGGCCATCGGATATCGCAACCGCGCTTGTCGTGCTCGCAACCACGGCGATCGACGCGAGTACGACTGCCGCCGCACTCCAGTGATATGGCCCGAAGTGCGGCACATAGACGTACGGTCTGTCCATCCCGAAGTAGACGACGAGGCCGACGAGGACCCCGAGTCCGGCGCCAAGGAGCCCTTTCGCAACGAGCCCTCCGCGCTCGTGGCCGCCGATGCGCTCACGACCCTGAATGGTTAACAAATCATCGGCGAAGCCTACAGCAGCCGCGACGGCCATCACACCAAGCAGCAGGAAGATCGATGCGTGATGCCAAAGATTCGTCGTCAGCGTAAAGACAAGTACCGCGCCGACAACAAGCAAGCCACCCATCGTCGGCGTGCCTGCCTTCGAGAGATGAGACTCTGGGCCCTCGGTGCTGATCGCCTTGCCGATGCCTCGGCGCCGCAACTCCGCAACCAACGGCGCCCCTACGATCGTCGAAACGACCATGGCAGCCGAACCAATGACTAGCGCCCGGACCATATCACTCCTTCAGCATCTCAACCAGTGTCTCAAACGCCAGAGCGCGTGATGCCTTCAGCAGCACCACATCGTCGGCCCGGAGGTCGGACCTGAGCGCCACCTGAATTTCCTCCTTCGACCGCCAGTAGTACACGTCGCGATGCCCAGCCTCGCTCGCGGCCTGAGCGATAAGCGCCGCTTCCACACCGACGGCATGAACGACGTCGGCCGTCTCGGCCGCGCGCCTCCCTACCGTCAGGTGCCCTTCCTTGGAAGCGGCGCCTAGCTCCCCCATGTCCCCGAGCACAGCTATTCGCCGGCCCGGTATCTCAGCAAGCAGATCGAGGGCCGCCACCATCGAGGCCGGGCTCGCGTTGTACGTGTCGTCTATCAGCATCGCGCCGTTGCGGCCGCGAAGCGTCCTTATCCGAACCTGCACGTCGGCGTTGGCCAGACCCAGCGCCACGTCCTCCAGCATTACGCCGTCAACCAAGCCAACGGCGGCCGCGGCCAGAGCGTTGGATACGATGTGCCGGCCCGGCAACTTCGTTCGTACGTGGACGCTCTGTCCCTGATAGTGCAACCGGAACGAAACGCCTTCAAGCCCTCGACTGGACACGTCGGTCGCACGAACGCCGGCCATCTCGGCGAGACCGTAGAACAGCGGTCGCGCACGCGTCCGATCCACCATCGCGCGTACCAAGGGATCATCGCCGTTAAAGATCGCGAAGCCGTGGGGCGGCAACGCTTCCGCCAGCTCGGCCTTCGCCGCGCCAATTGCCTCCATGCTGCCGAGACGCTCAAGATGCACCGGCCCGACGTTCGTCACGACACCGATCTCCGGCCGCGCGATCTCACAGAGTGTTCGTATTTCTCCGAGCGCGTACATCCCCATCTCGAGTACCGCCCGCTGGTGGCGGCTAGTCAGCCTCAGCAGCGTCAGCGGTAGGCCGATCTCATTGTTATAGTTGGCTTCGTTCTTCAAGACTCGGTACTTCACGCCAAGAACTGAGGCGACGATTTCTTTGGTGGTCGTCTTGCCAACACTCCCGGTAATGCCCACGACCTTCGCGCGCCGCCGGTCGCGTCGTCCCGCGGCCAGCCGCTGGAGAGCGAGCAGCGTGTCGGCCACAACGTACGATGTCACGTCCGAGGGTAGTTCCTCGATCGCCTCGTGCAACAGCAGCGCGCGCGCGCCCCGCTCAACCGCGTCCAGCGCGAACGCTTGGCCGTCAGTGCGCTCGCCACGCAGAGCGACAAAGAGATCCCCGTGACCAACCTGCCGAGAATCAATGACGGCATTCCGGAAGCGACCGACGGTAGGACCGCGCCGCTCTTGCAGCATCGATCCGAGATCCTCCACGACTTCGATATGAGTGATCATGGACCATTCGCTGCGGCTAATGCACTATCCGGCTGTACGCCCAAGTAGGAGAGAATCTTCGGGGCTAAGCCTGCGAACACCGGAGCAGCGATAACGCCGCCCAGGGAGTCTCCCGCCGAATCGATGCGGACAAGCATGATGAACTGCGGGTCTTCGACTGGCGCGAAGCCAACGAAGGAGGCGATCGTATTGATCATGCCGGGAAAAGTCGTCGTGCCGGTCTTGCCGCCTACACGGTGGCCGGGCACTTGCGCCTGGTGACCGGGCTGACCGTCTACCACCGCTTCCATCATCTGAACGAGAGTACGGGACGTCTCCTCAGATACTGTCCTACCGACTACCACGGGCTCGTGGATACGCGAGCCGTCGGGTCCTGACACTTCCTCTATGATGTAGGGTCGCATGAGCTGACCGCCGTTGATCAGAGAGGCCATAGCCGTGATCATCTGTATTGGCGTCATGTTGATCCCTTGACCGAAACTGTTTGTCGCCAGGTCCACGGGGTACCAGGCGTCATCCTCGTGTGTGCGGAGGATTCCCGCGGCTTCGCCAGCCAGGCCCAGACCAGTGGGCTCGCCAAATCCGAAACGCCCGAATGAATCGTAGAGACGCTCGGCTCCAACCAGGCGAGCTACCCAGACGGCCCCTGTATTCAAGCTGTACTGCAATACCTGCGTCATAGTTGTTGTGCCATGGGCACTGAAGTCCCAGTTCTTGATTGGTTCGCCGCCCTCTACCTCAGCCTGGCCGCTATCGAAGTACGTCGTGTTTGGGTTGACCAACCCGAGATCGATTGCAGTAGCCATGGTGATTGTCTTCATCACTGAGCCGGGTTCGTACAGATCGGTTACGGGACGGTTGCGGAAAAGATCGGCCTGCGCCGGATCATCGAAGTTCAGCTTGCTGAACTGAAAGCTCGGCCGGCTTGCCATCGCCAGAATCTCGCCCGTTTTCGGTTGCATGACAATTATCGTCGCGCCCGTTGCGTCGTTCTTCTCGATCGCGACATCTATTGTCTGCTCCACCAAACTCTGTATATACCGATCGATCGTAAGTCTTACGTCACCGCCGGCCTGCGGGTCTGTTCCGACTTCCCGGCCGAACGGGATGGGCTGGCCTCGCCCGTCGCGCTCGACATAGACGAGCCCCGGCACCCCGCCCAGCTCTCGGTCGTAATCGGCCTCGATCCCAGTAAGCCCGGTCCCGTCAAGGCCCGTAAAGCCGAGGAGCAATGAAGCAAGGTCGCCTTCCGGGTGGAACCGGCTACTGGTCTCCACAGCCTGAACTCCGGGCGGTCGCTCCGTAAGAATCTGCAGGCCGAACTGGGCATCTACCTGGCGCGCTGCGATGTAATCTCCCTCGGCTTGGCGTACGGCAACAATCAGTTCACCGGGTTCTCTGCCGAGCATAGGCCCAATGAACGCCGAACCTTCAAGAGCGTCCGAATCCTTCGCCCAGATACGCGGATCGATGTACACATCGAAGGTCTTCATAGTGGTTGCCAGAGGATAGCCGTTGCGATCCAGGATAGCGCCCCGTGTCGCATGCACAGTCGTTCGCTGCTCGTGCTCTTCCTTGGCCTCAGCCTGGTAGTATTCGTGATCGAGAACCTGAACCTGGACAAGGCGATAGACGATCCCCAGGGTAGCAACGAAGAGAGCTGCCATGAGGACCACGAGGCGCCAGGTCACGCGGTTTATGCGACGGGCCATCGCCGAGCCCCCTCCCCAACAGCCGGCGAACACGGCCGCCTAGGCCGTCGAGATTCTTTTAGTCGAACGGCAGCTGACTAAACATGCCGTCCCACCAGGATGATGACTCTTGTTTCCCCGCCTGCGCATCGATTGTCTCGGTTTGGAGGAGGCGTGCCGGGATCTGTGCTGAATCCCCGGACGGTCCCGGCACGCTCACCCCCACAACCTCGCGCGAGACAGGAGGGCCGAGCCCCAAACGTTCTGCCTCCTGCTGGACACGCGCGAGCGAAGAAAGGCCAGCTACCTGCACCTCGAGCTGGCTGACTGTTGTTTCTAACTCCAGCTCTTGCTTCTGGAGTTGCTCTATCTTGAAGCTCGCCGTCGTCGCGCGGGACGTCTGCACCAGCTGCGCGACCGCGACGATCACGATGAGCGCGCCTAGCGCGAACAGTAGCGGTTTCAGACGTACCGACGGCGCCGCGACCTCTGCCTCAGCGTGAGCAATAGCGCGATTCAGGATCGCCATAACTGGAGCGCCCTCAGGCCGCCGGCAGCCGTTCGGCTACACGAAGACGAGCGCTCCGGCTACGAGGGTTATCAGCTATCTCCTCCGGAGACGGACGAACTGCGCCGTGGCTTATCTGGCGTAGACCTGCCGTGTGTCCACATGTGCAGGCCGGCTGCTTGGGTGGGCAAATGCAGTCGCGCGACTCTCGCTGAATGAATAGCTTTACAATTCGGTCCTCCAAGGAGTGATAGCTAAGCACGGCTAAACGGCCAAGGTCGCCCAGGAGGCCGTAGGCTTCCGGGAGCGCGTCAGCCAGGCTGAGGAGTTCCTGGTTGACAGCGATCCGGAGGGCCTGGAACGTCCTGGTGGCGGGGTGGGATTGGCGTCGGACCCTCCCGCCTACGGCCTCCTCGACGACCTTGGCTAATTCGGTTGTCGTGCGCAGTGGTCTCCGCTCGATAATTCGCTTCGCAATTCGGCGGGCGCGCGGTTCCTCGCCGAAGCGCTGGAGGACATCGACAAGCTCTCGTTCGTCGTATCCATTGACGATGTGCTCGGCCGTTAGCTCCTGGTCAGGGTCGAAGCGCATGTCAAGTGGGCCTTCGCGCTGGAAGCTAAATCCGCGCTCGGACTCCTCAAGCTGGAGCGACGAAAGGCCCAAATCCAGCAGCACTCCATGCACTGGCACGAATGTGAGCTCGCGACAGACTTCACCTACCTTCGAGTAGTCGCCTTGCACGAGGCGCACGTTGGATCCAAAGCGCTCGAGCTGTGTGCTCGCCTGTGCCAGCGCCTCAGGGTCCCTGTCCATCCCGACCAGTGACCCGCCCGGAAGCGCGGCGTCCATGATCGCGGTCGCATGCCCGCCGGCGCCGACGGTACAGTCGACATATCGGCCGCCCAGCTGTACGTTCAGGGCAGCCAGGACCTCGCGCAGCATGACGGGCTTGTGAACTAACGTTCGGTTCATGACGTCTCCGCCGAACTGGCCCGATTCTGCCAGCGCTCGGCCCGCGCCATCTCCCCTTCGAACTGCTCGGGATTCCATATCCCGAGCCACTCTCCCGCTCCAGAGATGATGACGTTGCCGTCCAACCGGGCGTAGGCTCGTAGCGGTCCGGGAATCAGAATCCGGCCCTGCTTGTCCAGCTCCACGGAAAACGAATTTGCGAAGAACGCCAGGCGCGTCATCCGGCCTTCGTGCTCGATGGCCGGCATACTGGTGTATAATTGTGCCTGACTGTCGAAGCTTTCGAGCGTGAAGAGACGTAGGCATGGATCCGGCCCCTGATTCAGCATCGCTCCGTGTGCGAAGAGATCGCGATAGCGCGGCGGCAGTGGGACCCGCCCGCGATCGTCCATGGCGTAGTCGTACCGGCCAAGGAAGTACTGCACCCAGTACTACTCCCAAGTTCTTCCCCCCGATGGGTCCAGGCCTTGCTTCGATAGGGACGCTGCCCCACAACTATGTACTGACTCCCCATATCTTACCATTGAACCCCCAATTGTCAAGGGGTATACACACAATTTTCCCACTCGATTCCCCAGGTACCCCCTGTGTTATCATCGCTTCATGGCAATTCGAGCCGGTGTCCTCACTATTAGCGATAAGGG
>JBKKBW010000329.1:0-1840 GCA_046713635.1 Dehalococcoidia bacterium | reverse complement strand
GCTTCGACGTGACTGAGCTCGCGCCTGACGAGGGCCCGCGTGCGTGCGCCCAGATGGCCGCGAAGCTTACATACCGGCTCATCGGCCTGGCGCTGGGGCCGCCTGGCGAAGCTTAGTCACTTCTCGTGCAAAGCGACCGCCGCGCTCTCATCGCTCCGTATCTGGCGGAGTTTCTTGGCACCTTCGCGCTCGTATTCGCTGGTCCAGGAGCTGCGGCGGTGAATATTGCGAGCGGAGGTGATGTCGGTCAGGTCGGAGTTGGGCTGTCGTTCGGGCTGATCGTGATGGCGATGATCTTCACGTTCGGCCACGTTTCGGGCGCGCACATCAACCCCGCTGTTTCGATCGCGTTCTTCGCGCTTGGACGGATCGACGCGCGCCGACTCGCCGGCTACGTCATCGTGCAGCTCGCGGGCGCCACGCTGGCGGGCGTCTCGATCATCGCGATCGTCGGGAGCGAAGGCGATGCGGGTGCGACGGTTCCTTCGATAGGTGGCGTGGATGCTGCGCTCCTATCAGAGCTGATCCTCACGTTCTTCCTCGCGCTCGTCGTGCTAATCGTCGCGACCGATAGCCGCGCGGAAGGTTCGATGGCGGCGATCGCGGTCGGTGGCTATGTCGCCATGGCTGCGACAGGCTGGGGGCCGGTCGCAGGCGCTTCGATGAACCCGGCGCGGACCTTCGGCCCGGCGCTCGCGGCGAACGTCTGGACATCGCACTGGGTGTATTGGCTCGCGCCGATTACGGGCGCGCTGCTGGCGGTGGGAACCTACCACGTTCTCCGAGAGCCGCACCTGACCACGTGACGAGTCGTCATGAAGGTCCTGGTACCCTAGAGTGCCATCAGACGCTTCGCGCTATCTGCGCTAGCTGCTACCATCCACAAGCTATGCATGCCATGCGAGGATCTCGGTCAGTGCGCCAACTAACGCAGTACGCCTTGGGCTAATCAATCGCACCGCCAAGTCTATCAAGGAAATGCGGTGCCAATCGATACATTGTGCACGAGTCCAGCTTCGAAGTGTTTCTAAAACGCGAAATGCAATCAAACAATCAACCGGGGAGGTAGCCGATGCCGAAGGTCACGTTTCCGAAGGACTTTATCTGGGGCGCCGCGACGGCTTCGTATCAGATCGAGGGCGCGTGGAACGAAGACGGCAAGGGCGAATCGATCTGGGACCGTTTCTCGCATACCGAAGGCAAGGTGCAGGACGGCGACACCGGTGACGTCGCCTGCGACCACTATCACCGCTACAAGGAAGACGTCGCGCTGATGAAGGAGCTCGGCCTGAAGAGCTATCGCTTCAGCGTCGCCTGGCCGCGCATCTTCCCGAACGGCAAGGGTGAGATCAGCCAGAAGGGGCTCGATTTCTATAGCAGGTTGGTCGACGAGTTGCTGGCGGCAGGTATCACGCCATTCCCGACGCTGTATCACTGGGACCTGCCACAGGCGCTGCAGGACGAGGGCGGCTGGGGCAATCGAGACACTGCCAAGCACTTCGCGGACTACTGCGCGACGGTTGTAAACCACCTCGGTGATCGGGTCAAGCGGTGGCTGATCTTCAACGAGCCGGCCGTGTTTACGTTCCTTGCCTACATATCGGGCTACCACCCGCCAGGGATCCGTGACTCACGCATCGCCGTACAGTCAACGCACGTTACAAACCTTGCGCAGGGGCTGGCGGCGCGTGCGATCCGCGCGACAGGTAAAGCCGAAGGCGTAGGTTCTGCATTTAGTATGAGTGGCATCTACCCGGCGACGGATAGCGCAGAAGATCTGGCAGCAGCGGAGCGACGTTGGGGATTCACAAACGCGTGGTTCCTGGAGCCAGCACAGAAC
>JBKKBW010000328.1:0-1691 GCA_046713635.1 Dehalococcoidia bacterium | reverse complement strand
GCGTAAAGGTCGTTGGAAACGGCAACAATGGCGTGGACACGGAGTTCCGCTTCGCCAAGTATCGTCATGTGATGCGCGGCGAGGAAGACGATGACTTCCTCGTGCGAACAGTGCGGGGGTCGTTCTTTGCGGTGCGCCCGGACGTCTTTGGGCGCATTGGCAACTTCCCCGTGGAGTGGCAAGCGTCCGAGCGGCAGATGAAGAAGGGCAACATATCGCTGCGTAACTTCGGTTACTCAGTTACGAAAGCGTTCGGCCGGGAGGCGATCGACTACCTGGAACCCGAGAGCTGGCTTGAAACGCGCTACCTTGTCGAGATGCGCCGCGGCGTGCCAGTGGCCAGCCCGCCATCGTGATGCGAAGGATACTCTTCGTAAAGAAGTCCGGCCGGCTCTCTGGCGGACATATCAAGTTCCGCGACTACTTCGATCATTGTCTGCACCACCCTGAGCTCGATCCGTACGCTTACCTCGCCTTCGATTTGGCGAGTGGAGGCGGAGCGCTCTGGGACGACCAGAGGGAGCGTATCTTGTCGGAACTCGATGTGGAGCCATTCGACCTGCTGTTCGTCGATGGCAGCGACTGCAATTTGCTGCCGCCAGAGGCCACACGCAAGACGGTCATTCACCTGATCCAGGACTTTCGTCATACGTACGCAAACGATCGACGTTTCGAGCACCTTGCTCGACCCGGCCTGCGAATCTGCGTCAGTGATGAGCTAGCCGCTGCGGTCCGCCCCCACGCTGCGTGGTGCGTCGCCGCCATCCCGAACGGAATACCGCCGGAACTCTTTGCGCCAGACCAAAAGGAACGCGGCTCTGTCGTGATCTGGGCCCGCAAGGATACAGACATGGGAAAGATCCTTCGGTCAGCACTGAAGGAGCGAGGCTTCAACATAACTCTGCTCACGCGTCCAGTTCCGCGGGACGCGTTCGCTAAGCTCTTGGGCCGAACAGACCTGTTCGTTGGCCTTCCCAAAGGCGCTGATCGAGGATGGGAGGGCTTCTTCCTGCCAGCGCTGGAAGCTATGGCGAGCGGCTGTGTTGTCGTCTGCGCCGATGCCATCGGCAATCGGAGCTTCTGCATCGACGGCCAGACCTGCCGGGTTCCTGCGTTCGGTGATACCGACAGCCACGTTCGCGTCATTGAGGAGCTCATGGCTGATGAGGTGCAAGCCGAGCGGCTCCGCGCCGGAGGGCGAAGCGCGAGTGAGGCATACACGTTGGCCAGGGAGCGGGACGAGTTTTACCTCCTTGTGGAGGAACATGCGCTGGTGAAGGGCCCAGCAAGGCTATGACCAACGCGGCGTTTGATGTAGCAATCGTGCCCGACTTCACTCGGTGGGCAAGCGTCTCTGGGTCGGAACTCCTGAACTTCCTCGACACGCGCGCTGCACCGGCGCTTGCGATGTCGGCGCTGGCGCAGCCGGTGCTCTAGCGCAATGGCGACGGGAACCGTAGCGTTCATACTTTGCTCAACGCGCAGTGGTTCGACCTGGTTGGCGCTGATGCTCGGCAGCCATTCGCGCGGACAGTATCTTGGTGAGGTCAACCGAATGTTCCGTGAAGATTCTGAGGGTTGCGCTCTCTGCACAGAGCGAAGCCAGTGGTGTCCTGTGTTCCACGATGTGGACCAACTCCGGCCGCGCGACGTGATGGCGGTGCTCCAGGAGCGGACCGGCAAGCAGGTAC
>JBKKBW010000327.1:0-5135 GCA_046713635.1 Dehalococcoidia bacterium | reverse complement strand
CGCGCGCGACCGGCTGTACTTCGCCGAGCATCTGGAGGAAGGGCTGGACGTAGACAACGTGAAGGAGATCTTCTTCTGGGGTAACGACAAGCCGAACTTCGCTTCGGACATCAGGGACGCGGTGGAGCTGAAGGTCCAGGCGTTGCTGCACCACACGAGCCAATTCGGCGGCGGCGAGGAGTTTATGAACTTCGTCCGCAACCGCTGGAAGGACGAAGACGGCCGTTACTACGAACGCTTCCGGCGCGTCACGATGTTCCGATAACGACGAGGACGCCTTTAGTCCAGCGTTGCGCTGGCGTCCCAGATGCGGTCCATGATCTGCCGCCCTTCATCCTCGTCTGCGAAGCGGGGCTGCGTTTCGTCGTAGATGTGGATTGGAAAGTAGCGGACGCCCCGCAGCTGATCGTCGTGAAACGCGGCTTCCAACACGACGCCCTGCTGCGTCTCCAGCGACCAGTCCTGGTCGAAGAGAAAATTGCCCAGCGCGTACGCGATGAAGACGTCATCGATCACCTGGGCGGCCTGTACCCAGTGCGGATGATTGCCGATAACGAGATCGGCACCGGCTTCGACAGCGGCCTCGGCCAACAACTGCTGATTGAGGGTGGGCTCCGCTACGTACTCAACACCCCACTGCGGTTGGAAGACGACAACATCGGCGATGGCAGAGGCTGCGGCAATGTCCTCGCGGACGTACTCTTCGAGCAGCGGCGCGGTGCCCGGCGTATCGACGTCTGCATGATAGTAGGTAGCGATCTCGTCGTAGCCAAGGAAGGCGAATCGAACACCGCCAGCCTCGATGATCGCAGGCCGTCGCGCTTCCGCGAGATCAGGGCCGCCGCCGACCGGCTCGACTCCGTTGGCGCGCAAGTTGGCGAGCGTGTCGAAGAAGGCGTCATCTCCGCAGGCGGCCTGGCCGCAGTCTTTCACGTGGTTTGTCGCCACCGTCATGACATCCAGCCCTGCGTAGGCGAAGCCCTCGGCGGCGGCGGCAGGGCTCATAAGACTAAACGTCTCCGTGCAGCCGAATGGCACTCCAGCATCGGAGATGGCGGCGTCTAAGCTGCCAACAGCAATGTCTGCTTCCGCCAGCCACGGCCCGAGCTCGTGAAATGGGTACGTGAAGTCGGCACGCGCCTGTAGCTTCTCCAGCGTGCACCGCACAGGGAGAATGTCGCCGGTAGCGCGTAGGACAATCGGATCGGGCGTCGCGGCGGCTAGTTCTGTTGCGAGCGTGGTCGCGAGCGCATCAAGAATGTCTGCGAACTCGCTCGTATCGGCATCGGCTCTGGTAATCCAGCGGACTTCGGTGAGCGGGTACGCAGCGAGATCACCCGTGCCGAAGACGATGTTTGCGCCATCGACATCGAGACTGCGCATGCCGGTATCGACGGAATCGAGCGGGACGAGCGCCAGCACGCCGGGATTGTCGGCGAGGACAGCTGGAATCTGATCGAGGGGTAGCAGTTCGACCTGAGGCGCCTCGTCCGGCCACCACTGCTCAAACGGTGGCGGACGATCGGACGGGACGACCATTCGTAGCGGCGTCGAGTCGCCATCAATGCTAGACCAGTCGTCAATCCTTCCCGAAACTGCACCTCTGAGTTGGTCCATCGTGACGGCGCCGATCGGCGATGATAGCTGGACGGCCGGTATCCAGAAGCCCGTCACGAAGCGCCCTCGCCCATCACCAGGCTGGGTGCTGGTGATGCCAATGTCCGCGATCTCTGGCGTGGCTAGCTCAACCGGGATGCCCCGTGAACGGAGCGCTTCCGTCGCGATAGACTGCGCTCGTTCGGTGAGCGGTGATTCGACAGCGAGGAGGACGGTGGACGGCACCGGCATCTGCTCAGACGAGCATGCCGTTGCAAGCAGCGAGCCGCACAGGCTTATGACAACAACCGGCATGAGCCGCATGCTTCGCCTCCTTGCGATAGTGCGCAGTATACCGAAGCAGGCGCGGCCCGTTGTAACGATTTTGTAAGGCGGTAGCTGTCATATGTTACGCCCGTGAAGCGTTCGACTAGCTATATTGGTTTCGAAGCCGCTGGGACGTCGGCGAACCCCCGCCACGCCACCTGACGCCGAGGTCCTTGCAGTTTGTGTATGGGAGGGAACAGGAATGTTCCCTCCCATACTGCGTATGCACCTCGCGCTCCCAGGCGGTCTTTGTCATGTCGTTGCGAGATGATCGCCAAGGCCGCGTTATGCGCCCGGCATGGGCACTCGCGTACGCTACGACTCACTTAGAGGAGCCTAGAAGGGAGGGAGAGAGACTGATGGGTGCAACACTAGGCAAGCCGGACCAGTTGAGATCAGGAGCCACCCGGCGCTGCCGGCACCACTGGCTAATCGACGTCCCGAATGGCGCGCGGAGCCGGGGTATTTGCAAGCGCTGCCAGACCGTACGTAACTTCTACAACGCAATCGACGATGTACCGGAGAGTGACCAAGCAAAGGCGCCATTCCTCCGCACGGCCGGCCGTGGCCTCAATCCGGTAGGCCGCACCTGACACGCGACTGCAATGCCTTCGCAGGGTGTTGTTGCGCATCCCGTACTCGCCGCGTCGTATGGTGGAAGCGTCGGTACGCAAGCCCTAATGGGGCACCAAACCACACAGGAGGATTTGACAAGATGTGCCTAGATTGCGGATGCAAGAAAGTTGATGATGACCACGGCGACGGCCGCCACCTGACGATGAAAACGATGAAAGGCGCAGCCGAAGCGTCGAAGATATCGGTGGATCAGGTGACGCGCAACATTCAGGAGGGCGTAACCTCGCAGGCCAGCAAGCAGCAGCAGTCGGCTTCCTAGTCGAGATTCCCCACCGAGTTAGCAAGAAGCGCCGGAGTCCGGCGCTTCTTCATGTTCAGCGCAGATGGCCGCCGACGGCTCAGCGGGTTCGTACGCGACCTACAGGATAGGGGCTAGAGCTTCGTCGCCAGCGTAGCCTCTTCGGCTATATCCTCAACGATCTCCTTGAAGCATTCCAGATCGCGGTGGACCTGTTCCGTCCCGGCGATGAGCTTGTAGCCGATTGCTTTCAGCACGGCGTCAGGGTCGTACTCTATACGTAGGTGAACGCGGGTGCGCGTTGCGCCGATCTTTTCGAGCGTGACCAGCCCGGCGTTGATGAGCCCGCCTTCGCTCTGCCAGGCGATCCGCTCGTTTGGGACGTTCTCCGCAATGCGCGCGTACCACTCCGCGTCGTTGCCGCAGATCGATGCCTGCCAACGAACGCGGTCATCAGCCAGGCGTTCGATAGAGACCACCCCGTCCATGAATCGCGGGAACTCCTCGAAGCGCGCGAACTGCTTATACGCTGCAGCGACCGGCACGTCCAGTTCAATTGTTTGCTCTACAACTCCCATTGCGTCCCTCCTTTACTCTGCCGCCCACCTAGCTGCGTCTAAGCGTAGGCGACAGCAGCTTTCCTGCAGGTAACAGTTACAGGTGTCCGGCGCTACAAAAGCCTATCAGTGCGCATCGACGGTGCGTAACGAGCCTACGTACGAGGACAGCCGAGCACGTGGGGCCGCCCGTCGACTGCGGCAGTAGTAGGACTGGGCTCTGGTACACTAGCCTCGCTCCGATGCGAGACGAGGCCATCCAGTCTGAAGAGCAGATGTTTGCCTGCATCGAGCAGGTCTTCGCGCAGGGCGTGCGCCGTCCAGGTTACCCCGCCGGCCGATGGGCGGAGCAGTTCTGCTCAGAACGCTTCGAAGCCCTAGGATTGGAACGGGTGCGCGTAGAGCCTGTCGCGCTGCCATATTGGGAGCCCAAGTCTTCGTCCCTAACCATCCGAACGATAGATGGAGAGTCGTTAGATGGAGGGTCGTTCGAGCTGGAGTGATTTCCCCTACCTCACTCCGCGCCGACGGGCGGACTAGAGTGCGAGCTCATCGAGTATGGCGACGATGGGGCGGCGGTGCGTGACAAGATCTCGCTGTACGACGTGCGCTTCGGACGCTTCCCATTCGAGGCAATGTCGCGAAGGGCAACGTGGACGCATGACCCAGATGGCACGTTCGACGGCAAGGCGCAAGTCCTGCCGTTCGGGCGTGGCGCGCAGGCGGTGATGGAGCCGTCGATGGCCGCGGGCGCGGCAGGCTTCGTCGGAATGCTAACGGACTATCCTTCGAATTCCTGTAAGTACTATGTGCCATACGACGCGATCGAACGCTCCATACCGGGCGTATGGATCAGCGGCCACGACGGCGCTCGCCTGCGCGAGCTGCTCGGGTGCGGACCGGTGAGTGCACGTATTGAGGTGCAGTCGGAGAGGCGCGAGATCGAGTGCTACAACATCGTGGGCGAGCTTGCAGGCGCGGACGACGAGACTGTGATCATCGGTTCTCACCATGACGGACCGTGGTCGTCAGCGGTCGAAGACGGCTCGGGAATCGCGCTAGTGCTGGCGCAGGCCGAGTACTGGTCACAAGTCCCCCAAACTGAGCGGCCCCACCGCCTGATCTTTCTGCTGAACGCGGGGCATATGGCCGGAGGCGCCGGCGTGCACTCGTTCATCGTACGGCATCGCGAAGACCTCGATCGCGTCGTGCTGGAGCTACACCTTGAGCACGCGGCGAACGAGTGCGTCGAGGGCCCGGATGGCAAACTCGTCGCGACTGGTGAGCCGGAGGTGCGCTGGTGGTTCACGAGCCGGATCGCGCCGCTGGAGAATGCCGTCCGGAACGCGCTCTAAGCCGAAGACCTGTGCCGATCGTTCATCCTGCCACCGAATGCCTTTGGGCCGCACCCAACGACCGATGGGGGGCCGTTCCACGCAGCAGACGTGCCGCTGGTGAACTTCCTGACGGCGCCCTCCTACCTGTTCGACGAGCAGGACACGCTGGACAAGATCCATCGACCCAGCCTGGTACCGGTCACACGCGCCGCGATCCGGCTTGTGGAAGCGACGGCTGCGTGGAGCGCGGCCGCAATGCGCGCAGCGGTCGCTCCTTCGGGCTAGGACGCGCCCAGTGCGGGTCGCACCGTCCGCCAGTATCGCCTACCGTCCGCGTCGCGATCGAGCAGGCCGGCATCACGGAGCTCTCGGCGGAGGAGGGCGTGGTCGTCGAACGTGTGCAGCGTCTTCAGCAGCTCATTGACCTCTCGTTCGGTGTAGTGC
>JBKKBW010000326.1:0-3723 GCA_046713635.1 Dehalococcoidia bacterium | reverse complement strand
GCTCTATGAGCCGCTCGCCGTCGAGAAACGTCGCGGCGTCGGCGTAACAGAACACCGCGTCGCCTTCGAGCTTGACGAAGCGCATCGGTGGCGCGAGCTGCTCGCGGATGAGCGTAGTCAGCTCATGGATGATGGCGTGCGCGTGTTCGAGCTCGGTGCCCGTCAGAAACGCCGTGTAGCCCGCGATATCGGCAAGAAGCAGGTAGCCTTCTCGAGCTTGGTGATCGTTCGGCAAGGCGTTCATACTAATTCGCGCCAGCGTACCTCAGACAGCCAGGCGCTGACTGCGCCGGTCGGGCGAGGAGTAGTCGTGCCAATTCTCAGAGCTCTTCGCGTGTCCGCACTGCTTACACTGCATGCTTACTCCACTCGACCCTCTGGACGCGATGCGTTCCCGACAGCCCCTTCAACTCCACCTCGCGCGGCTCGCTGAACAACGACGCGTCCGTGCTGCTCTCGACGAGCTGCCGCACCAGCGACGACACCATGATCTCGCCGCCCTTCGCCTGTCCGGCGACGCGCGAGGCGAGGATGACGTTCTTGCCGTAGAAGTCGCCGCCTTCCTTGATCGCCTCTCCGGCGTGCAGGCCGATGCGAACCTTTATGGGCGCATTGCTATGCGCGCCTACACCGGTGTTGTGCTCGGCGAACTCGCGCTGGATCGCGATGGCGCAATCGAGGCTCTTCCTCGCTGACCGGAACGCGACCATGAAGCCATCCCCCATCGTTTTCACCTCGAAGCCGTCGTGCGCGCGCAGCTGCTCGCGGATCAGCGCGTTGTGTGTGCGCAGTAGCTCCTGCCACTTCTGGTCTCCGAGCCGCTCCGTCAGCACGGTGGAGTCCTCAATGTCGCTGAACATGATCGTCACCGTGCCGTCCGGTGCAGCGTGGACGCTCACATCGGGCCGCTCGGCCTGGACGCTCGCCGCGACCGCGTCGATCGATGTGTAGATGTCGGTCATCGTGCTGATGCCCTGGTCCTGCATCTTCAGCGCCACGATCTTGTCGACGAGCGGCCTCATCCCGAGCTGCTGTGCGGTCGTAAGCGCCTCCCCGATAAGTTCGCGGGCGCGCTCACGGTCGCCCGGCGCGCCCCGCGCGAGGCGAATGCGCGCGCAGTCGTACGCCGCCTCGGCGCGGGCTGGCTTGTACTCGGGAGGCAGCCAGGTGAGCGCAGCCTCGACCGCATCCACCCCTTCGTCACGGCGGCCGAGCGTCTCCAACAAAAGGCCACGAACGTGGTCGGTCTGGCCGAGGTAGTCCACAGGCCCGCTTCCCATCGCGACGATGCGGGGCAGGAGCTCGTCGGCTGCTGACTTGTCGGCGCCGATGTGCGCCAGAATCCCGAGGCCCCTGTACGTGAAGCCCTTCAGGAGAGGCGTCCCCTGCACGGGCGACTCAAGCACTGCGCGCGCACCCCGCCGGATCAACTCGAGGTCGGGTGGCTGGCCGGTGATCTGCGCGACGCGGGACGGCAGGGTCACCAAGTAGACGTACTCTATGCTGGGCCCCGGCGGCACCGTCGCCACTACGTCGACCAGCCGCTTCTGGAAGCTTCTCGCGGTGTCCGCTTCGCCGAGCTGATAGGCGATGTACGAGGCGCTCGCCAGGAGGCGGTAGTCATCAACTGCATCTAGTCCCCGCTCGATCGCTTCTCGGGCGGCTGGCCAATCGCCGCGCATGTAGGCGACCGTGGCTTGCGCGGTAGCTGCGCTGGAGATATACACCGGATTCCTTAGGCGTTCGGCCAAAGCGCGGCAGGCGCCAGCGTGTTCGGCCGCCGCGTCCAGGCGGCCCAAATCCATATTGGCGAAGGTGGCGAAGAAGTGGCAGGGAGCTTCGATCAATGGTTGGTCGAGCTCCTGGGCCAGCGCGATGGCGCGGTCGCCGAGTGCGACCGCCTCCTCGAAGCGCAGATGAAACAGCGCAATAGACTGGCCGTACGCCGCTATGTCCATCTCCAGCCGGCGCAAGCCCAGCCGGCGAGCTACCTCTTCGCCTCGGCGAAGCGCGTCTCGGCCGCGGGCTTCGTCCCCGAGCATGGCGGTAGAAAGGCCAAGCGCCGCGTTCAGACGGCCATAGTCCTCGCTGCCCTCCTCGACGAGCTCGATCGCACGCTCGACGAGCTGCGTTTGCGACGGCCGAATGAGCATGGGACTCGTCCCGATTACATATGCCACACCGGCCGCATGCGGGACGTCGGGCTTTTGGACGTAGTATTCGAACACTCCCCGAAGGCTGCGCCAGGCTTCGCTGGGTTGCGCGATCGCGATCGCGGCCTTGCCAAGGTCATGCAGCAACTCCGCCATCTCGTCGTCCATCTCCTGGCCTTCGCGCGCGGAGAGCGCATCGCGGAAGTGGCGCGCGGCGTCTGGGTAGGCGGACTGCTCCAACGCCTGCCGTCCCGCCGTCGCGGCATAGTGCGCCGCCTTCTCCGAGAAGCGCGGCGAGAGCGTTGCCGCCTCCGAGAAGTGAAACGACAGACGGGCGGCGCGCTCGTCGGCGTGCTCGCCATAGCGCTTCTCCAGCGCCTCGCCGACCTGCCCGTGCAGACGAACGCGGCGCGTCGTCGAAAGCTCCGCGAGCAGCGTCTCCTGCATCTGGGCGTGCGTGAAGCGATAACGGCCCGCCTGGTCCGTCTCCTCGATGACGCGCGCCTCCAGCGCCTCCTCGATCATGCGCAGCAGCGCGTCTTCGTCGCGGTCGCCCAGCAGCGTCAGCGTGTCGTACGTGAAGTCGCGCCCGATGATCGCCGCAACTTGGAGCAGGTCGTTCGTCTCTTCCGATAGGCGGTTCAGCCTCCGGCCGAGCGCCTCTTTGACGCCGTCCGGAATCGCGATGTCGGAGATCGAGTCCTTGTTGAGCGTGCCCTCCTGTGCCATCAGGTTGACGACCTCGCTCAGAAAGAACGCGTTGCCCTCCGTCTCCTCAAAGATGCGGTCGAGCACTTCACGGCGCGGCTCGACGTTGGCGCGCGCCTTGATGTAGGCGGCGCATTCGTCGCGCGAGAGACCGCGCAGCACGATCCGGTCGAAGCCGCTTTCGCGGTTGAGCGACGCCAACGTTTCGGACAGCGCGCTCTGGCGCGTAATGTCCGTGTCGCGGTAGTTCCCAACGATCAGCACGCGCATGCGCGACAGCTCGCGCGCGATGTGCTGCAACATCAGCAAGGTTGGCTTATCCGCCCAGTGCAGGTCGTCCAGCGCCACGACAAGCGGCGCCTGGTTCGCGATCGCGCGCAGGTACGATGCGTAGGCGTCAAACAGGCGGAACTGCGCGACTTCCGGGTCGCTGACCTCCTCCGGCTCGCCGACGTTTGGGCCCTGCCGGAGCCAGGGGAAGATGCGCGTCAGCTCCACAACCGTGCCCGGCGGCATAAGTGGGCCGATTATCTCCGCGAGGTCGTCGGCGTGTGCAGCGGCGTACTGGTTGCCCGCCTGCAGCCACGGCCAATAGGCGGGCGCGCCCGCCGATTCGTGCGTCCGGCCCCAGAGCACCTGCGCACCGCGCATCTTCGCGTACGTCTCCAGCTCCTGCGTCGTTCGCGTCTTGCCGATCCCGGGCTCGCCGACGAGCATCACCAGCCCGCCGTGACCGGAGACAGCGTTATCAAACGCCTTCCGCAGACGCTCGAGCTCCTGTTCGCGCCCGCCGAACACGCCCAGCGCCAGCCGGTCGAGGACGTTGGAGTCTGATTGCGATGCCGATTTCTGGTCCGAGACG
>JBKKBW010000325.1:0-3397 GCA_046713635.1 Dehalococcoidia bacterium | reverse complement strand
GCTCGAAAGCACCGATGTCGGCGCGCCGGAGGTCGGGCCGCTGGCGCCGCGCGTGTCAGCGCTCTTCGCCGAGCAGTTCCGGCTCTCGCTCGCGCTTACAGGCCAATGGATGCGCCTGCCCGATCTGCCTTCGGACCCCGACGTACTGACAGGCTTCATCGGAGGCAACCTGGAGCTACCCTCTGCGCAAAGGCAGTCGCTGTTGGAGGAGCTTTCCGTGCCGGAGCGGCTCAGCCACCTCGCCGTGATCCTCGCCGAGCGCATCCGCGTGCTCACGGAGCGTTGGGACGAGAAGCGCCAGAAGCAGTTCGGGCGCGGCGTGATGAACTAGGTGCGTCAAAGCAAGTCAGAATCGACGGACGGGAGTTGATCAGATGATTGAAGCAGACTATCTCGTCGTCGGAGCGGGCGCGATGGGCATGGCCTTCGCCGACGCTGTACTGACGGAGACCGAGGCCACCCTGGCGATTGTCGACCGCTACGGCTGCGCGGGCGGGCACTGGACCCGCGCCTACCCGTACGTCAGGTTGCATCAGCCCTCGGCGTTCTATGGGGTGAACTCCCGGCCGCTGGGCAGCGGCGCGAAAGACACGCGGGGCTGGAACGCAGGGCTGTTCGAACTCGCCTCGGGAGCCGAGGTCGTCGCGTACTTCGACCAGGTCATAAACCGGCAGTTCCTGCCATCAGGAAGGGTGCAATTCTTCCCGATGTGTGAGTACGCGGAAGGCGGGGTCATCGTCTCGTTCGTTTCCGGCGAAGCACAAGAAGTCAACGTGCAGAAGGTCGTTGACGCAACGTACTCGAAGGTCGATGTTCCTTCGATGCGGCCGCCGTCGTACGGCGTTGCGGAGGAGATCAGGTGTGTGGCACCGAACGCGCTCACCACGATCGACGACACCCCTGGAGGCTACGTAGTTATCGGTGCAGGCAAGACCGGCATGGACGCCTGCTTGTGGTTGCTTGCTACGGGCGTCGGAGCCGACAACATCACGTGGATCATGCCCCGCGACTCGTGGCTGCTGGACCGCGCCACGATCCAGCCCGGCCCCGACTTCTTCAACAACACTGCAGGCGGCTTCGCTCGCGAGATGGAGGCGGCCGCGCTCGCAACGTCTATCGACGATCTTTTCGACCGGCTAGAGACCGCGGGCCAGCTGCTCCGGCTGGACAAGAACGTGCGACCGACGATGTACCGCTGCGCAACGGTGTCGATAGCCGAACTGGAACAGTTGCGCTACATAAAGAACGTCGTTCGCATGGGTCGAGTGCAGTCAATCGATCGAGACGAGATTGTTCTTGAGAACGGCACGATCCCGACAAGCACCGGCACACTGCACATCGACTGCACGGCTGACGGACTGAAGCGGCGGCCGGCGGTCCCGGTGTTCGACGGCGACCGGATCACGCTCCAGAACGTGCGGACCTGCCAGCCCACGTTCAGCGCGTCCTTCATCGGCCACACCGAGGCCGCCTACCAGGACGAAGCGGAGAAGAACGAGCTCTGCACGCCAATCCCCTGCGGACGCACAGCCGTCGCCTTCTATCGATGAATTGGGGTCCAGTCGGGCGGGCAGCGAATAGCGCCAGGCAACGGGATGGTGCTAATTGATTAAGGGTTTGGTCCCTTTGTCAGAAGACAGCCAAGTATGATACGCTAAGCCGCGAGCGGTGACTGCGACTAGATTACGAAGGACGAAGACATTTGAAGCGTTACGCACCCCTTTCTTGGGGAAGGTGCTTACTGGTGATTGCCTCAGGGTCCTTCCGCGCCTTCCGGCGAGATCTGTCCACCTTATCGTTACCTCACCACCATACGCCGATGCGCGACGACAAACTTACGGAGGCGTGGCCGCAAGCGATTACGTAGAATGGTGGCTTGCTAGGTCCGCAGAAATGCTTCGGGTGTTGCGTAACGATGGCTCTCTCATACTCAACATCAAAGAAAGGGTGCTAGACGGCGAACGCGCAACTTATGTGATCGAACTGATCCTAGCGATGCGCAAACAAGGCTGGCGGTGGACGGAGGAGTACATTTGGCACAAGAAGAACTGCTACCCCGGTAGCTGGCCGAATCGCTTCCGCGACGCGTGGGAGCGATGTCTGCATTTCACCAAGGCTAAGCATTTCAAGATGCGGCAGCAAGAGGTCATGGTGGAGGTAGGAGACTGGTCCAAGGCAAGACTAAAGAACCTCGGCGCAGCCGACCAGGTACGAGACGAATCAAGCGTCGGCAGTGGATTCGGAAAGAAGGTAGCTAATTGGGTTGGCCGATCACAGGCTTATCCAACAAACGTTATTCACATAGCGACGGAGTGCGCCAACAAGAACCACAGCGCAACTTTTCCTGAACCCCTTCCCGTTTGGTTCATTAAGCTCTTTAGCGACCCCGGCGATGTCGTACTTGATCCATTCGTAGGGTCCGGAACTACTGCACTGGCGTGCCTGGACCTGGGGCGAGAGTTCGTCGGGATTGAGCTACAGGCTGAGCACGCCAGGACCGCGCGACAACACATCAAGGCAAGGAAGGCAAGTCAAGCACTCCCGCGATTATAAAACTGCACAGCCTGGATGACATACTGACTCAGCAATTCTTCTGAGCCGAGGTGGCGAGTGAAGAGCATCTCCCCAACGCTGAGCTCCGCCAACTGATCGGCGAACTTGGCTGCGATTCCGGCCCGCACGGGAATCATTGAGCGCACCTGCTTGACATTCGAGATGTTGGTCTTGAAGAACGCCACGGTACTCAGAAATTCGCGGTAATCAGCACCTGCGGCGCCTGCTAGGTCGGACACCGTCTGAGTTGCCAGCAGCACCGCAACTCCCTTCGACCGGCCCTCTCGAATAATGGAAGTCAGGGGGCTTGCTCGAACCGACAGGTAGTGGTGTGCTTCATCTATAAATAGGATGTGCTTGAGCGAAGTAAGGCTACCGCGACGCGGGGCGTCCGGAAGGACTTTCATTTCGTCGTAGAGACGGTCAATGATCAAGAACGCCGTGGGTAAACTATCAGTGGTCATTTCGTTTAGCCTGATGGCAAGCCGACGTGAAAGTAGAGGAACCTCGCCAGGATCTCCGTCCTCGAGAAACGGTTTAAGAAGACGCAGCTTTGACGCAACTTCGATGAGACCATCAGGCTTCCGACCTTCTGCTTCGTAGAGAGTCCCCAGCTGCCGATCAAGTCCGTCGAATCCGAACCCAGGACCTCCTAGTCTTTCGTCTGCTTGAAGCATTTCCGTCAACGCCTTTCGAAGTATGAGGCGCTGCTGTGTGCCAATACGCGGGTACAGCTTCCCGAAGAGTTCGGCCTTCATCATCGCGAGATGTTCGGCGCCAATTCCATCGCGAGACCTAAAGGGAACAACGGGCACCGGCTCGGTTCCAACGCCAACGACACTGC
>JBKKBW010000324.1:0-11424 GCA_046713635.1 Dehalococcoidia bacterium | reverse complement strand
GTGAAACCTCTAATCGCGGCATGCTTGGTCGCAGCGACGATGGTGATGGCCACCGCGCAGGACGCACCGTCCACCCAGGCTGCCTTCCCTGGCACCAATGGCCTCATCGCGTTCAATGGCGTTCGCGACGGAGTTCATAGCATCTTCGTCTCGTCTGTTGACGGTGGTTCTCTTGAGTACATCGCTCAGGGCTTCGATTCAGCATGGTCGCCCGATGGATCGCAACTCGCCTTTTGGCGTCTGGAGGATGGCAGTTCGGAGATTTTCGTCGCGAACGATGATGGAACCGGTGAAGAGCGACTCGGAGTTCGACGCCGAGCCAGCCTGGTCCCCCGACGGGAAGGAAATAGCCTTCGTCAGCGGCAGAGATGGCTACGGCGACATCTACGTCATGAACGCCGACGGTTCGAACGTCAGGCAGCTCACTGACGATCCGGCCTGGGATGGCTCCCCGGCCTGGTCTCCAGACGGGTCAACAATCGTCTTCGTCAGCGGCAGAGATATGCCGTTCGAGGGCTACTGGGACATCTATACGATGTCGAGCGACGGAAGCGGCGTTGTCCGTCTCACCGCGAACAACGATCCAGAAACAGGTCCAGCGTGGTCGCCTGATGGATCGACGATAGCCTTTTACAGTAACCGCGGGGGCGCGGGGGTGTACCTCATGAATGCCGATGGCTCTGAGCCGGTGCGACTTACGCAGGGTGCTGGGCACGAGGCAGAACCTTCCTGGTCGCCAGATGGTGAGTGGATTGCCTTCGAGGGCGACGCAGGCAAGAACCCTACCGTCAGTGTCATCCGGCCGGACGGGAGTGCTCTAACAGAGATAACGTCGGGCCGCGCTCCAGACTGGCAGCCGGTTTCCATGGGCAATGTGAACTGCCGCTCCGGCGTAAACAGCGTGGACGCGCTGCTCATCCTCCAGAGCGAGGCGGGGCTGGATGTCACGTTCCCCTGCCCGGATGCCGCGGACGTCAACGGCGACGGCGAGACGGACAGCCTGGACGCTACGCTGGTGCTGCAGCTCTCCGCGGGCCTGCTCGACAGCCTACCTGCGTAACCCGCACCAGTGCCACCAAACGCTTGGAGCTATTCGCGCCCCGCCGTAAGATCGCGCCGGAACGCTGCGTCCGGCAAGCCATGTAGTTCGTAGGCTGCGAAGTAGCCCGCTACGCCATCCGGCAACCCGGCGCGATTCGTCAGCAGAGTCATCATGAGCGGGAAGGCGTCGTTGCGCCGAGCTGCGTCTCCTCCGGCGCAGGCGCTTCTCGCCGGCGCAGCGCGAGATCCAGGTTGCGAATCGTGTGGATCAGCGAAACGTGCGTGAACGCCTGGGGAAAGTTGCCCAGCGCATCGCCCGTGCGTGGATCGACCATCTCGGAAAACAACCCCAGGTGATTCCCATAGCCCAGTATTCGCTCGAACAGCGCCTGCGCGTCATCGAGGTCTCCAACCGAGGTAAGATAGCCAGCTAACCAGAGCGTGCACATGGTCAACACGCCCTCCGGTCCGCCGACGCCGTCGTCCGTTCGCTCAGTGGGATAGCGCTGGAGCATTCCCTCTGCATCCAACTCCTCGCGAATGCGCTTGGCCGTAGAGCGCATGCGCGGGTCATCAGCTGGCAGGAAGCCGGCCATCGGCAGCATGAACAGCGCGGCATCGGTGTGATCGGCTCCGTAGTATTGGACAAATGACCGGCGCTCTTCGTTCCAGCCACGCCGCAGCACCTCGCTGTGTATGGCATCACGCGTGCGCCGCCAGCGAGCGAGATCCGTTCCTCTCGCTGTCGCCTCGCCGATAGCGATCGAGCGGTCCAGCGCCAGCCAGCACATCACTTTGGAGTGCACAAAGTGGCGGCGTCGCCCGCGCACTTCCCAGATACCTCGGTCCGGCCGCCGCCAGTTGTCTATCACCGCCTGCGCGAAGCTCTCGATAGTGCTCCACATTTCGTCGTTGATGGTCCCGCCGGCCCGATGAAAGCTGGAGCAGGCGATCATGAATTCGCCGAAGATATCCATTTGTAGTTGTTTGTCGGCAGCGTTGCCGATGCGTATCGGTTGAGATCGGCGATATCCCTCAAGGTGATCAAGCACCGTCTCCGGCAGGTCCTCCTCGTACTCGACCCCGTAGAGTGCCTGAAGGTGTTCAGTGCAGGACTTGCAGAAACAGGCAAGCCACTCCATGAACCGCGCGCCTTCACCCGTGTGACCGAGCCGGGCAAACGCATCGAGCACAAACGCGCTATCGCGAATCCAACAGTAGCGGTAGTCCCAGTTTCTTTTCCCGCCGATCCACTCCGGAAGAGACGTCGTCGGCGCCGCCACGAGCGCTCCGGTCGGCATGTAAAGCAGAAGATGCAGTGCGAGTACTGAGCGCACCAACTCGTCTCGCCAGCGTCCTTCGTACCCGATACTCCTTGCCACGTCTTGCCATTCGCGCGCCGTGAACTCGACCTGCTCCTTCCAGGCCGTAGTGCTCGGAGGTTGCTCGGCCGCCCATTGGAGCATGAAGGCGAGTTCGTCGCCGGCGTGGACCGGGAAGATCGCTGACGCCGTTTCATCTTCGATCTTCAGTTCGACCGGCGAAGTCAGAGCCAGTCGCGCCTCATCATTCTCCGCAATGACGCCGCCTGCCGCGCTCCGCAGGCGGGTTGAACCGCGGGCATAGTCCAGGCGCGGCTCAAACAAACACTCCAGTTCCATGGAGCCGTTCAGCCCGCGAACAATGCGGAGCACTACGTGGTCCGATGTCTTCGCATCCTTCCCGATCGGCATGAAGTCCAGCACTTCGACTTGTCCGTCGTCGCTCGTAAACGTGGTGCTCAGAATGTTGGTATCGCGCTGGTATCGCTGTTCCGATCGATAGGTCGTTGTCGGCGCCAAGCGAAAGCGCCCTCCTTTGCCATCGTCCAGGATGGCCGCGAAGACGCTTGGCGAGTCGAAGCGGGGAAAGCAGAGCCAGTCGATCGACCCGTCGAGGCCGACGAGGGCCGCAGAATGCATATCGCCGATGAGTCCATAGTCGCTAATGGGTTTGTAGGGCATCGGATGTCGGTCTACTCGAAACGAATGGCGGTCGCGGCCCAACGCACGCCTTCGGCCATCGTCGGGTAGGCATGGATCGTCCGGCCGAGTTCGCGCGCGGACATGCCGGCCCTCATCGCCACAGCGACTTCATGAATGATCTCGCCCGCGTTGTGACAAATGTAGTTCGCGCCCAGGATGCGCCCGGTCTTCTTATCGGCCACGATCTTTCCCAACCCGCGTACCTCGCCCGCAGTGACCGCGCGCACGAGGTCCTTGAATTCGATCCGGCCCACGGCCACGTCGTGGCCCTGGTCCCGTGCCTCCGCCTCTGTCAGGCCGACGTGGGCGACTTCGGGGTCGGTGAAGATCACCCACGGCACAACCGAGTAGTCCAACCGGTCGTGTTGCCCTTCTACCGCGTTCGCGAACACCACCTCTGCGTGGTACGACGCGATGTGCGTGAACATGTAATGCCCGACGATGTCTCCAGCGGCCCAGATGTGCGGTACCGATGTGCACAGCTCGTCGTTCACCTCGATGCCTTTGTCGTTCGCTCGCACGCCAGCCGCATCGAGGTCCAGCGCTTCTATGTTTGGCTGCCGGCCCGTCGCTAGCAGCAGCTGTTCGAACGGAAGCGTGATCTGCCCGCTCGTGCCGCTGGCCACCAGCGCCGAGCGTCCATCCTCCCGCTGCACCTTCACGGCCTCTGTCTCGGTGAAAACACGGACGCCTTCTGCACGCAGTATCTCTTCAAGAGCGCGTGAGACTTCGTCGTCCTCGGTGGCGATCAGCCGTGGGCCTCTTTCGACGACCGTCACTTGGGCGCCGAGACGCGCGAATATTTGCGCGAACTCGCATGCGACCGCGCCGCCTCCAAGTATTAAGAGCTGGCGCGGTAGTTCGGTGAGGTCCAGCACGCTCCGGTTGGTGAGGTACTCAACGCTCTCTAACCCTTCGACCTGCGGCACACTCGGGCTGGTCCCGGTAGCGATGACGATCTTTCTAGCCTGGATCACCTGCCCGCCGGCTTCGAGTTCGTTCGGTGAACGGAAGCGTGCTTCATGCTGGTACAGATCGATGCCGGCCTTTTCCAGGCCGCCCAGAGGTTCATCGCCCCGGATCTCTTCGATCACGGCACGCGTCCGCGCCATGACTTCCGCGAAGTCGATCGTCACGGGTCCTGTGCGCACTCCGAATTCGCGGCTGCGCTGAACGAGGCTCGCGACCTCAGCGCAACGGTAGAGCGCCTTCGTCGGATCGCAGCCGTAATTCAGGCACTCGCCACCCAGCTTGTCGCGCTCGATGAGCGCCACGCGCAGACCGCGCGCTGCCGCCGGCCGGGCAACCCCGTCGCCACCGCTCCCCGCGCCGATCACGGCGAGGTCATAGGTCTCCATGCAAGACAAGCCTACTAGACCGTGGCGGGGCTGATACAGGCACGAGACCAGCAGCTACGTGACGGCGGCCAGCCACCCCGCCGCCAGCACTGCCGTCGCCATGCCGATCAGGCCGAAGCCCACCTGCAGCGCTCCGTTGTCGGGTCGATGAATGTAAGCCGCGACTGCCGACGCTAGCAACATAGCTGCGGCGCCGCCGCCGAGCACGATGGGCGTCCACTGGTAGTTGAGATAGAACCCGAGTAGCAGCGCGAACGCGATGGCGGTGGCGAGGCTACTCCACGCGAGTGCGATGCTCGCCCGACGCCCGACCGTATGCGTGAGACCGCGCACGCCGGCGCGTGCATCGGCGTCGAGGTCGGGCAGCGTATTGGCGAGGTGCACCGCTAGTCCGGCTAGCGGCGCGAACGGCAACAGCCACCACAGATCGATGTCGAAGCGGTCGAGTGAGAGCCAGACCCAGAATGGCAGCGTGGCTAGGGCGACCATGAACGGTACAGCGCTTAACACCGTACGCTTGAGCCGCAGGTCGTACGCCAGCCCAGCAGCCAAACCGACGGAGCCCGCTGCGACGGAAAGCGGTCCGAACGTTGCGCTGAGGAGCCCGGCGCCGCAGGCGAACAGTGCGGCGAGGAAGCGCGCCGCTCCAGGCGTAATTGCGCCGCGCACGATTGGTTTCGATGGCTTTGTCAGCGCATCGAGATCGCGGTCGCAGTAGTCGTTCATTGCGCCGATCGCCGCTTGCACGCAGAACATCGCGGCGGCGAGGCGAAAGAGCACCATTGGTGCAGGCAGGCCGTCGTTCGCGATCGCAGCGAGGACTATGGTCGCGACGACATTGAGTGCGGTAGGGAAGGGGTGGATGACGCGCGCGGCGAGAAGGACTCGTGCGAGGCGTTGGCGGAAAACCACGCGCGGGAAAGCGTGGGTAGCCATGATGCGATCATCGTATCCGATCGGCGGGCGAGTTGAACGTTACGCGTCGCCCTCGTTTACACGGTCAGCACGCTCCTTCGCCGATTCGTGGTCAAAAGCGCGCACCAACGACCGATCGTGTGCGTGATGAAAAGAGCTTTGCCGCTATGACCGGGCCGAAGGCCGTCAAGCTCGACGGAGCGAGCGTTACTCGGTAGAGGCCCGTAGCTCTTCACGCGCAGCCTCAGACGTGACGTCCGCGTTCATCTGCATCGCCACCCAGCCGAATATGCCATCATCTCTTCAGGTCGCTGGCAGCCCGCCCGCGGTCTTGTTCAGTCAATTGCGCCTTCAGGGTCTGTGTTTGCATCAGTCGAAGCGCTGGCCCGTCTCCCGCCCGGCGCGCCAGCGCCTCGGCGAACAACTCATCGCTTGTCCAATTATTCAGGTTCTCCTCATTCGACACCGCTTCTTGCGAGGATGCTGAGACGCTCATCGCCTGGCGCCATGACGACAGGACCTGTCCCAGGATTTCCTGCGACCGTTCCCTCGTTTGTGACTGCGCGTCGGTCTCGCCCGGTGCCGCCTGTAGCTCCGATATTGCGGCCTCGCATCCCCGGACCAGGTGGCCGCAGGCGACGTGCTGGGCGTGTTGTTCGTCACTGTCGCTTAAGCGTTGCATTGCTGTTCCCTTTCGGTCGGCGAAGCCCCCGAAGCCGGCTCACTTAGTCGCTGCTAGAAATGCTCTCGTAGCGACAACTAGAAGTCATCGAATGCAGTCGAGAAGACTGGGATCGTAGTTGCAGGTCGAAGACGAGGCGGGGCTATCTTCAATTACTATAACACCTGGCGGTCGCTAGCGGCAGTCGGGCTGCTGTTTTCTCTTGTTATCGGGCCTCCACAAAACGCTTCAGACCGAACAGTCGAGGTTTGAGTGTGGCTAGCAACAGTGTGATTGTGTCCGCCGGGCTCACGCGGGCAGCGTATACCGCTCCTGGATCTCCGCGGCGATGCGCTCCCTGCTCTGTTTGGCGGTCAACGTTCGATCTTTCTCGATGAGCTGTGCCGCTTCTGACAGGTCTGGGTCTTTGATGACCTCGCGAAACCACGTCGCGTAATCTCCGCGGCGGAGGTGATGCAGCCATGTCTCTTCGTCCACGCCCTCCGCCAGCTGCATGAACAGCGCCAGGTTGTTCGCCCGGAGGTTGAGCTTTTCTTCGGGCCCGCGGAAGTAGAAGCTGCGGTCCTCGCCCACGTCCCCCTCTGCATACTTGCGCTTGTGACGCGTCCGAGCGCCAGTAGGCGGTATTACCTGGACGACGATTGGCTCAGCTTCCGCTCGTCGATTCCAGTAGTAGACATCGCCCGTACTGAGTCTTGCCGCGCTCACCGCCGGGACGGGTTCTCCGATACCCTTGGCGAACGACGCCAGCACGTCTTGCGCCGTATCCCCAACGGCGATCAAGTCATCGACGACGCCGAGCGCGGGCTTGGACAGCAGCTCCGGGTGGACAGTAATCAGGATCGTGCTCTCGAGCACCCTCGGAAGGGTTGCAGCCGCCGGCTCCCACTCAGCCGGCAGCACGTGGTGAGCCTCATCGACCACGAGCCAATGCGGCCGGCCCGTTCTGGCCCTCAGGTCCTGTACCCTCGTCAGGAGTGCGGCGAAGTACGCCGGGCGCTCGTGGAGCGGCAGCCCCACCAGGTTCACGGCGCAGTTCGCACCGGGGTCCTCGAGCACTTCGAGCACGTGTTCCACACTTGGCGCCCGCTCGGACGTTCCCAACATCAAAGCAGGTTCGAACGTTTCGTAATCGCCTTCTGGATCGATGATGCAGACCTGGTACTTCTGCGCTGTCAGTCGTTCCAAGAAGCCGGTGGTGGCAGTGGATTTGCCTCCACCCGACGTCCCTGCGACGAGGATGTTCGTACCGTACGGTTCGACAAGCACTTCGCGGTCCGGGCCATCCATCGCGAGCGGGACCTGCCTCCGGGTGTTCGGCGTGCCAGCCAGGTCGTCCGCGATCAAGCGGTCGATCAGCTCGATGACTCCCGAGCCATGATCGGCCGTCGTTACCAGGTCGGCGCGTTCCTTGAGCGCAGGGAGAGCGTTCGCGACAGCGACGGAACACTCGCAGAGGTCGAGGAACGCGTGGTCGTTCTCGGCATCGCCGATCCCGACGACGTTGTGCGCCGACAGCTTCAGGTCTAGTAGAGCAGCCGCCAGCCCGGACGCCTTCGTGACTTCCGCCGGCAGTACCATCACCGCGCCCTTGTTGAAAATGACGTGCAACTCCAACCCGAGGTCGCGGATCGTCTCCAACACCAACGTCTCGTTCGGCTCCCGCGTCGCCACGATGACCCGCCCCACCGCGAGCGGGCTCACACCTCGACGCTGCAGTTCTGCGATGAATCCGGCCGGCGGCGGTTCCGCCAGCTGGGTCTCCTGCTTGTCGCGCGGGTTGTAGAGGAGCGCGCCGTTCTCGGCGACGATGCGGTCGAACAGGGCCGCCTCTGGGAACGCCTCCTGGAGCTCAGCAAGGATGCGGCCCGTTACCATAACCAGCTTCCGCCCCTGCCGCACCAGCTCCTCGAGGCGCGACAGCACCTCCGGAGCGACGCGCCCGTCCTGCGCGAGCGTGCCGTCGTAGTCACAAGCGAGCGCGGCGTACCTCACAGTCCAGTGTAGGCCCTGAACGCGATGCGTCCCAAACGCACCTCGCGTTGTCGACGCGCTCGTTCGGCTCCACTCGCGTGGCGCCCTTCCCTCCGCCCGGGCCTCTCGTCAGCGGATCGCAGCCTAGTCCTTCGGGAGGACCGGCCCGTTCCAGCCCCAGGTAGATCTAGCGATAGCGCCAGGTTCGCCGCCACGAACCGTACACACGTTTCCGGACTGCTACGGAACCCGGTGACTCCGCGCCGAACAGCCCATCGTCGTTACGGAACGCTCGTCTCTTCCTTCTCGATCAGCTTGAAGTCGGACTCCGCGAGCGGGATCAGCTCGCCCTTACGGTGCGAGTCGAAGAGCGCGAAGAGATCGCGCTTGTGCGGACGCTTGCGCCCGATTGGACACTTCTCCCACGCTTCGTAGTCTTCGTCGCAGTAGCCCCAGCGATGCTCGCCGCACTTTGGCTGGAGGTAGCGGCCCAGCTCCGGGAAGCTCCGGTTGATCTCCGCGCGCATCAGCGCAGCCACCTTGCGGAACTCCCACTGCGCTCGCGTGCAGAGCCGCAGGTCGCAGATGTGTAGCGTTTCTAGGAAGTTCACCACCACCTTGAAGTTGGTGCTCGTCGCGTTGGGCAGGATGAAGCGCGCATCTTCGGCTGGCACGCCCGCGTCGAGCAGCTCCTGGTAGAGCTTGCCCAGCTCCGTAAACGTTGCGGTCATCTTGTCGGCCATGCCTGCGCGCTGCACCGACTGCGGCACTGTGTAGGGGAAGCTGGCTTCCTTAAACTTCACGTAGCGCTGGCTCTGTTGCTCGAAGCTGATGCCGATGTGATGGCGGACGAACTGATGGCTGAACGCACGGCTCACACCCGAAATACCGAACTCAAACCAGACCTGCTCCAGCGGTGAGCTGTGGCCTGTCTGGAGCCGGCGCTCGATGAAGTCCGACATCTGCTCGTGCGTGATGCGGCCGTCTTGAATGCGCCGGTCGATCTGCATCGGCGTCAGCGCGGAATAGGCCGTGCGGTACGCGACGTACAGCGACTTCGTCGGATTTTGCGTGTGGTCCAGGAGCTTGACGTGAATGGCCATGGGAATCCACGGCATTGTAGCGCAGCCCGTTCCCTGGAACGAGCGCGCACCGTGTCACCTTGAGCGGAGCGAAAGGTATTTCACCGCTACGTCAGCGCTTGTATAGTGAGCAGCTATCAGAGATCCTACAAAGCGCCTGAGGGCTTCCGACTGGCGGTAGCTTTGAAGAGTCAACGCAGAAAAGTTTCAGATAGTATTGCCGACCTCGTCGCTGTATACGGGAAGCGGCCCTCAGAGGCCGACCTTGCCATAGAGCGCGAGGTATTTGGCATCAATGCTGGCATTGTCAGCTACACTACGCCGGCTCAGGCCGAGGAGCTTGCTGCGGCGCTGAACGTCGGCCCTGGCATGCGTGTACTCGAGATTGGTGCTGGCTCCGGCTGGCCGGGCATTCTTCTCGTTAATCACACTGGCTGCGACGCCGTCCTGACTGATGTACCTATGCCTGCAATTCGTGGTGCGGTCCGGCGCGGAAAGGGTGACGGCGTAATCGGGCGCTTGTCCTTCGCGGTGGCCACCGGCACCAACCTTCCCTTCCACCCCAAAGCCTTCGATGCTGTGGTCCATAGCGATGTCCTCTGATGTCTCGGCCCCAAGCTCTCCGTGTTGAGAGCATCCCGTCGAGTACTGAAGCCAGGCGGCCGCATGGCCTACTTCAACATCTATATCTCTCACGACGCTCCAAAGAGCGAGCAGCGGCGATTTGCCGCCGCAAACCCGGGTCAGTACTCACGAGCCGAACAGACGAGTCTCATTAGAACGGCTGGCTTCATTCTCAAGCAGGAAACTGATGTGACGAAGGAGTTCCGGCGCGTCCAACTGACGTTATACGACGCCAATGTCCGGCATGAAGCAGGCCTTCGTCTTCAATACGGAGATCAGTTCGCAGAGCGCCAGCGCAATCGCCTACGCACGCTCGAAGGAATCGACTTAGGAGTGTTAAAGCGCGCGCTCTTTGTGGCGGAGCGACCTGTGCCGAGGAGGTAATTTACCATGACCCCGCAGCCAACTACAACATCAACAGAAGACATGAAGCGGCACAAAGGCCATCGCTGGTTTGCCGCGCTCTATGACAAGATGAGCAAGTCAGAAGAGAAGGGGTTCCTCGGTGAGATGCGCAAGCAACTCCTGTCGGACCTTTCCGGAGATGTGCTAGAAGTGGGAGCGGGCACGGGGAATAACTTCGAACACTATCCACAGGGTGTTCTCGTCACGGCGCTTGAGCCTGACCCGTTCATGTTGAAACGGGCATCTGACAAGCTCTCGACCCTCGGGCGTTCAAACATCTTCCTGCAAGACGGGCCAGCAGAGCGCCTTCCGTTCGACGATGCCTCTTTCGATGTCGTAGTCTCGACTCTTGTCTTATGCACCGTCAATGATGTGCCCGCATCACTTGCCGAAATTCGCCGTGTGCTCAGACCAGGAGGCAAAGTCCGCTTCATTGAGCATGTACGAGCGGATGGCATTACCGGAGGAGTCCAAACCATCATCCGGCCGATCTGGGGTTGGTTCGGTGCCGGCTGTCATCCGAACCGCCAGACGGCTGAAGCACTCCGCGCCGCCGGGTTTGAAGTCGACGTGACCGAACGTCGAAAGATGATGGGCTTCATCCCGCTCCTTCGCGGAACGGCATCTCCACAAACTTGAGCCCGACAGATTTCGCTAGGGCCGGTTAAGACAGCTTCCGTCCTACAACCCGTTTGGAGACCGCCCCGCTTCAGTCCGCGCTACTCAGCACGCGCCTCTAGCGGGCATCCGTGTGTATCCGTCCCAGTCCGTGTTATCTGTGGCTAAGTTCGGCCGGCCGTCAACCAGGATCGGCCTTAGCCTATCGCGAAACCCCGAGGGGACGCGAGCTCGGATCGGAGATCGGCGCGCTTAGGCTCAAAAGGCCAGTAGCAGTTATCCGCTATTCGTACCTACAATCTAGGGCGATTAGCTCAGTTGGCTAGAGCGTCTGTTTTACACGTAGCGCAGCCCGAGCGCTGTGCTTGTGTATGCCAGCAAGCGAAGCAAAAGGCCATCACTTATACGCTCTCCTGTAGGTTGGAAAAGGTCGGGGCGACTGGACTCGAACCAGCGACCTACTGACCCCCTGTTCGGGCTGGTTATGGCGCGTTCGTTTGCAATTTGGTTTGCAGTACTATTCTTAATCTGACCCGCCGCGCGCTGGTAGACTCATTGTGAATGACTCTCAAGAGCCGAGCTTCCCAACTCGTGACTCAGCTCAGGCCGTACATCGCCAGTCCGTCGATAGTCGTCTTCTTCGGAGCCATCCTGGCCGTGGCAGGGGCCCTACTGGGGCTGTCTGGAGTGGTCTTTGTCGG
>JBKKBW010000323.1:0-1919 GCA_046713635.1 Dehalococcoidia bacterium | reverse complement strand
AGTTGCTCGCCGCGCCCGCCCACATGTCATCGGCAGGCCACAGCCGCTCGCGTTGCGCGTTGTACGCAGCGACCATCGCGTCATGGGTTGCCACCGCGGACGTTGTGACTACGCGTTCAACCATGGTTGCATCCGATCTCAACGGACGTAGGCGCGGGTCTTGACAGACCCGTGCGCCGGGGTCTGAAGACCCCGGCCTACGTCGTTTCCTCGCAATCAGTCTCTCGGCAACCCCAATCCGCGCTGAGCGACGATGTTTCGCTGCACCTCGCTCGTCCCGCCCTCGATCGTGTAGGCCACAGAACGCAGGAAGGAGTACGTTTGCCGTCCCTTGTTCGGTGCCAACTCCGACCCGCGGTCGAGCTGACCGTACAGTCCGAGCATGCGCAAACCGCTGCGCGCGATGCGCTGGTTCAGCTCCGCGTTGTAGAGCTTCATCATCGACGCCTCGTAGTTCGGGATCAGGCCGCGGTTCTGGAGCGTGACGACGCGGTACGAGAACATGCGCGCGATCTCGACCTCAAGCATTCGGTCGGTCAGCTCGTAGCGGAGCATCGGGTTGATCTCTAGCGCGCTCGTGTGGTCCGACACATGATCGCGCGCGTACTCGATGATCGATTCGACGGTCTGCTTCATACCGATGGCAGAGCCGATGGCGGAGCGCTCGAAGTCGAGCGTCGTCATCGCTGCATACCAGCCGCGGTTCTCCTCACCGATAACGTTCTCCTTAGGCACGCGCACGTTGTCAAAGAAGACTTCGTTGAACTCATGGCTGCCAGCCATGTTGATCAAGGGCCGCACGTTGATGCCCGGGGACTTCATATCGAGGATGAAGTAGGTGATGCCTTTGTGCTTTGGGGCATCCGGATCGGTCCGCGCCAGCACGATCATCGACTTTGCCATGTGCGCCAACGACGTCCAGATCTTCTGCCCGTTGATCACGTAATCGTCGCCGTCCTTGACCGCGCGCGTCTGTAGCGATGCAAGATCGGAGCCGGAGCCCGGCTCGCTGTAGCCCTGACACCAGATGTCCGTGCCAGCGATGATGCCCGGAAGGTGCTTCTTCCTCTGCTCCTCCGTGCCGTGCACGATGATGGTGGGGCCGGCCATACCGAGGCCGATGATCAGGTGCATTGGCCGAGGGACCCGGTGCAGTGCCAGCTCTTCGTTCAGGACAAACTGCTGCATCGTGGTCAGGCCGGCGCCGCCGTACTCAGTCGGCCAGGCGGGCGCGATCCAGCCCTTGTCACCAAGCTTCTTGAACCATTTCTGATTGTCATCCCAGTTGGCGACAAGCGCCTCTTCGCCGCTCATGCCCTTGGCGGGCTTCGGCGCTTCCGATTCGATAAACGTCTTTACTTCTGTGCGGAACGCCGCTTCGTCCGGAGCGTCTATGAAATCCATCTGTCCGTTGTCCTCTCTTTCTAGTCGTTCGCTGTGGTTGTTGATTCAGTCGCGTGGCAGTCCAAGGCCGCGTTGGGCAATAATGTTGCGCTGGATCTCGCTCGTCCCGCCGGCGATCGTCGACGCGAGTGTCTGCATGTACATGTTGCCGTAGCGTCCGTTCGCAGGCGCGTGCTCGCTACCCGCGAGCAGTTGTCCGTGCATGCCAGCCACCTTGGCTCCGGTACGAGCGATGCGCTGGTTTAGCTCCGAGGCGAACAGCTTGGTCATCGACGACTCATAGTTGGGCACCATGCCCTTCGCCTGCATCGTTACTACGCGGTACGACAACAGCTTGCCAATCGTCGCTTCTGTCAAGCGATCGGCCAGCTCGTACTTTAGTCCTGGGTTCTGGCTAACGGCCGCCTTACCAGAAGAATTCTCGTTCGCGAATCGGACCAGCACCTCGACCTGTTGCCGGCTGCCGACAGAGGAGCCAATGCTCGACCGCTCGAAGTCGAGCGTCGTCGTGCCGA
>JBKKBW010000322.1:0-2725 GCA_046713635.1 Dehalococcoidia bacterium | reverse complement strand
CTGATCGTCAGTTGGAGCAAAGTGATGATGAAGCCCTTTACGGCGGCTCCGCGACGCCCGCGCCTATTCCGCGACATCAACGTTCCACTGCCCGGCGACCCCGCCGCGGAGCCGGCAGGGTAGGGGGGACCGCTGGAGGGTATCGGCGTAGTCATTGCCTTCTGGATTCTGGCTGCTCTGACCCTCGGGTCGGCGGTCATGATTGTACTTGTGCGCAATCTTATTCATGCGCTGCTCTCCTTGATCCTGAGCTTCGTTGGGATGGCCGGAGTGTTCATCACGCTTTCCGCAGACTTCGTCGCCGTCGTGCAGGTGCTCATTTATGCAGGGGCGATCGCCGTGCTGATGCTGTTTGCCATCATGCTCTCGCCGCGCTCCGGCCGCGACAATTCGGGCAATCTCCTGCAGCTACCCGTTCTCGCTCTATGCGGCCTTTTGACAGCCGGCGTCACGTTCGCCGTAATCGAGACCGACTGGCGTGAAGCGTCACGCGGATCGTTTGAAACGACTGCGGAGGCGATCGGCCAGGCGCTGCTTAGCCCGTTCGTCCTGCCATTCGAGATCGCCTCCGTACTCCTTGTCGTGGCGATGGTCGGTGCGATCGTGCTAGTGAGAGACGATTCGTGACAACGCTCGTCCTGGATGCGCGCGTGACGCTAGAGCAAGTGCTGATCGTCGGTGCGATCCTGTTCGCCATCGGACTGTATATCGCGCTGACAAAGCGCAATGCCGTGGCAGTGCTAATGGGAATCGAGCTGATGCTCAATGCTGTAAACGTAACGCTCGTTGGATTTGCGCGTTTCATCGAGTCGCCGCGGCCGATCGACGGCCACGTCTTCGTTGTGTTCATCATCACCGTTGCGGCTGCCGAAGCCGCCGTTGCACTTTCGCTTGCGGTTGCCATCTACCGCTACCGCGACACTATCGACGTGTCCCAAATCAACCTGCTGCGCTGGTGAGGTAATCAGCAGACATGTGGACAAAGTTCATGGACGTGAAAAGCGGGTATACCGCACAGATCTGGCGGGAGTTCTTTGGTCACGAGGGGCTGCCTATACGGGTCATCCCGCCACTAGACGGTGAAGAGCCGATGACCTCGCCGCGCGAACTGTGGGTTCCTGATAGCAAGACGCACGTAGCCGCCGAGCTGATGAGGAAGATATAGATGCTGCCTGACATTGAGGAGGGTTTCGTCTGGGCGATCCTCTTCCTACCAATAGTGGCACTTGCTGCCAACGTGTTGTGGACCCGTCCGGTCCCTCGCTGGAGCGGGTACGTCAGCATCGCGGCCATCGGTCTGGCGTTCCTGCTCTCGCTCTGGGTGCTGGACAGCGTCATCGACAACGATGGTCACGCCCTCCCGTTCAGCACCCACGAGTGGCTGACGATCAACGCTCCTGGCGGCGGCGATCTCGCGGTCAACGTTGGCCTACGCGTGGATGGCCTGACGGCGATCATGCTTATCGTCGTAACTTCAGTATCTCTGCTCGTGCAGGTCTACTCGCAGGGCTACATGGCAGGGGATGGTGGTTACTCGCGTTACTACGCCTACATGTCCCTATTCACTGCGTCGATGTTGGGCCTGATCTTGATGGACAGCATCCTGCTTGTCTACGTGTTCTGGGAGCTCGTCGGCCTGTGCTCGTACCTGCTGATCGGATTCTGGTTCCACAAGCCAGCGGCCACGCGAGCAGCGATGAAGGCGTTCCTCGTCACGCGGCTCGGCGACGTCGGCTTCCTGCTCGCGATCATCCTGATCTGGGTGAAGACCGGCACGTTAGACATCACGGAGATCCAAGAGTTGGCCGTCACCGGCGCGATCAGCGTGAACGTCTTGACGTTGTTTGGGCTCGGCGTCTTCGCCGGCGCTGCAGGGAAGTCAGCACAGTTCCCACTCCACGTCTGGCTTCCGGATGCGATGGAGGGCCCAACACCGGTATCGGCCCTGATCCACGCCGCGACGATGGTTGCAGCGGGCGTATATCTGGTCGCGCGGCTCTTCCCAATCTTCGAGGTCGCCGATGACGCTCGACTAACTATTGCTGCGATAGGCGCGACAACGGCGCTCATCGCCGCGCTGATCGGCCTTGTCGTAACAGATATCAAGCGCGTGCTGGCTTACTCAACGATTAGCCAGCTTGGATACATGATGCTCGCGCTTGGCGTCGGTGGGTACGTCGCAGCGATTTTCCACCTGCTCACGCACGCGTACTTCAAAGCGCTCCTGTTCTTGGGATCAGGTAGCGTGAACCATTCCACGAATACGTTCGACATGCGAAAGATGGGTGGACTTCGTCATCACATGCCCTGGACGTACGCGACGTTCTTGTTGGCATCGCTCAGCTTGGCCGGCATCTTCCCACTCTCGGGCTTCTGGAGTAAGGATGAAATACTGGTTGATGCCTGGAACGACCATCAAGTCTTCTTCTGGGTGGCCCTGTCTGTCGTGTTCTTGACGTCGTTCTACATGTTTAGGGCGATCTTCATGACGTTTGAGGGCGAGTACCAGGGGGGCGAGCCGTCTGAAGACATCGGTCACGGCGCCGATCCCGCGCATCCGCACGAATCGCCGCGGGTCATGGTGTTGCCGCTGGCGGTGCTCGCCGTGCCAGCCGCGCTCATCGGCCTGGCCAACATCGACGGGGGAATAGAACACGTACTGGTGGGTGCGCTCCCCATCGAGACCGAAGAGCCTCTCCATCAGGTGAGCTTCAACTGGCCGATA